>JANNMK010000043.1:0-3865 GCA_031397785.1 Sphingomonas sp.
GGGTTCGACATCGGCGGTCTTGGCCGCGACGAAATCATTGGCGAGTTCCGCCAGCCGCTCCTCGATAACCTCGGGCTCCAGCCCGTCCTCGTTCTGCCAGGCATCGACCGGCGCATCGACGCCGAGGATTTCGCTGCTGCGGGTGCGTAGCGCAGCCATATCCCATTGTTCCGGATAGCTGCCGGGGGGGCAGGCGTCCGACACCAGCGCGTTGACCGTTTCCTGGCGCATGTCGAACAACACGTCGTCCACCGCGTCGGCATCCATTATGTCGCTGCGCTGTTCGTAGATGACCTTGCGCTGGTCGTTCATGACATTGTCATATTCGACGACCTGCTTGCGGATATCGTAGTTGCGCGCCTCGACCTTTTTCTGAGCTGTTTCAATGGCTTTGGAAAGCCAGCGAGACGGTGGAAGGGCTTCGCCATCCTCGAGGTTCGAACGCATCATCTTGGAAAACAGCGTGTCGGGGCCGAAGATGCGCAAGAGATCGTCGTCGAGGCACAGATAAAAGCGGCTGAGCCCGGGATCGCCCTGACGCCCCGAACGACCGCGTAGCTGGTTGTCGATCCGGCGGCTTTCGTGCCGTTCGGTGCCGAGCACGAACAAGCCGCCTGCGGCTTTCACCCGTTCGCGCTCTTCTTCGACCTCACGGGTGATCCGCGCGATCGCTTCGTCGCGTTCGGGGCCTTCGGCCATATCGGCGAGTTCGTCGTTGACGCGATATTCGATATTGCCGCCGAGCTGGATGTCGGTGCCGCGCCCGGCCATGTTGGTGGCGATCGTCACGGCGCCGGTGCGGCCCGCCTGCGCGACGATGCGCGCCTCGCTTTCATGGAAACGCGCGTTGAGCACGCTGTGCGGGACATTCTGATCTTTGAGAAAGCCTGACAATAGCTCGGATTTTTCGATCGACACGGTGCCGACCAGCACCGGCTGGCCGCGCTCTGCATGCTCCTTGATCGTCGCTGCGATGCCGAGGAATTTGTCGGTGGTCGATTTGTAGAATGTGTCTTCCTCGTCGATGCGCTGGACCGGGCGATTGGTCGGGATTTCGACGACGTTCAGTTTGTAGATGTCGTAGAATTCGGGCGCTTCGGTGGCCGCTGTCCCGGTCATGCCGCCGAGTTTGGGGTACATGCGGAAATAATTCTGGAAGGTGATCGACGCCAGCGTCTGGTTTTCCGGTTCGATCTTGACGCCTTCCTTGGCCTCGACCGCCTGGTGCAAGCCATCGGACCAGCGCCGTCCGTCCATCATCCGCCCGGTAAATTCGTCGATGATGACGATCTTGCCATCCTTGACGATATAATCGGTGTCTTTGCGGAACAGCATGTTCGCGCGCAGCGACTGGTTGACGTGGTGGACGATCTGCGTGTTTTCGACATCGTAAAGATTGTCGCCATGCAGATGCCCGGCATCGGCGAGCAATTGTTCGATGCGCACATTGCCTTCCTCGGTCAGCGTGACCTGGCGCTGTTTTTCGTCCTTTTCATAATGGTCTTCGGTCAGCTGGCGGACCAGAACATCGACGAATACATAGGTATCGGATTTGTCGTCGGTCGGGCCGGAGATGATCAGCGGGGTGCGCGCTTCGTCGATCAGGATCGAATCGACCTCGTCGACGATGGCGAAGTTGAACGGCCGGTGGACCATCTGGTCGCGGTTATACTTCATATTGTCGCGCAGATAATCGAAGCCGAGTTCGTTGTTCGTCGCATAAGTGATGTCGGCGGCATAGGCGGCGCGGCGCTCGCTCTCGGACAGATTGGGGACGATGACGCCGGTGGTCAGTCCCAGAAACCTGTAGACCTGCCCCATCCATTCGCAGTCGCGCCGGGCCAGATAGTCGTTGACGGTAACGACATGGACGCCTTTGCCTTCGAGTGCGTTCAAATAGGTAGCGAGCGTTGCCACCAGCGTCTTGCCTTCGCCAGTGCGCATTTCGGCAATCTCGCCCTTGTGGAGGACGATACCGCCGATCATCTGCACATCATAATGGCGCTGGCCGAGCGCGCGCTTTGCCCCTTCGCGGACGACCGCAAAGGCTTCGGGGAGGAGTTGGTCGAGCGTTTCGCCAGCATCAATCCGGGCCCGGAATTCAGCGGTCTTGCCGCGCAGTTGATCATCGGAGAGCGGCAGCATCGCGTCTTCGAAACTGTTGATCTGGGCGACGATCCTGCCCAGCGATTTGACGTAGCGATCGTTGGACGAGCCGAACAGGCCCTTGGCGACTTTGCCGAACATATGGATATTCCTGTGGATTGGGAGGCGCAAAGCCCTGTTGCGGGCGCGCCGAAGTGTCGGGGAGATGGCGGAAATACGCGCCGCAGCAGCGGCAGCGTCGGAGGCGGCTATTCGCGCCGGGGGGCGAATGTCGCGATCGTCGAGACTATGGCAGGCGAAATGGCGGTCCAAACGGCAGCGGTCAGGCTATCCGCCAACAACCGAGTAATGGCCGGTTGCGGACGCCGCGCCGACAAGGCCGATGCCACGGCGGCAACGCGGGTTTCCTGCGCCGGGCAGCCAGTGACTGCGCTCGCCGAAATCGCCGCCGGTGCGGGCACAGCCACACGGTCCGCGCCACCGATGCCGGTAACCGCCGCAAGCAGCGCATAAAGAAAAGGCAGCAGGTCCACAGGCAGCAATCAATCCGTTGTGATCAGGCGAAAGGTCTGACCACGCTATCGCACATAGGGATTGCCAAACTGTTCGTCCAATCGAAAGCGACGGCGCCGGGTTATCCCTCGTGCTTATTGCTGCGGCGCGACCACTCTGGGATCCCACACCACCTGGCGCATCACGGTGCTGGCGATGCGGCGGCCATCGGCATCGCGGGCGGCCTCATATCGGCCGCGTTCGCCCATCAACTGGCAGGCGGTGCGGTCGAGATCGGCATGGCCGCTGCTTTGGGTAACCTCGCACGTGTCCACCGTGCCTCTGCGCGACACCAGCAGGCGCACGGTGACGACACCGCCGCGCCGCTCACGCAGGGCGTCTGCCGGATAATCGCTGAACAGCACCCAGCGATCGCCATTGACGGAGCGCGCCACGCTTGGCCCGGTGTCGGCGGCGGCAGCAGCGGATAGCGCGATGGCAAGAGTCAGAAGCATGGACATCCTCCTTCGGATTAGCGAGGCCGGGCCGGTGACGGTGCCGGGGCTGGCGAGGACACCGGCTGCGGCAACCAGCGATGGGCCGCAAAAACCGTGCTGACAAGCGGCTGATTGTCCGCATCCACCGCAGCATCGAACCGTGCATCCGCAACCAGTGCGGCGCAGGCAAGCTCATCCAAGGCGGGATCACGATATCCTGCGACCGGACGGCAATCTTCGACCCAGCCATCGGTGCCGACGGTCAGCCGGACCATGGTCGAGAGGCCGGACAGTCGATCGACCGTCGCCGTGGCGGGGAGGTCCATGGCCTGGATCAGCGCCGACAGATCGACCAGCGCGACGGGTTTCGGGCGGGCGGGCTGAACCGGCGGATCGGCGCGGGGCGGCGGCGGAACGGGATTACCCGCCTTGTCGATGCCCGGCAAAGCTTCCGGCAGCCGCCAGTTTACCGCAAAAGCATATTCGCCGAGGATCGGAGTGCCAGTAGTGTTGGTCGCGGGGAAAAATCTCGCGCGGCGCATTGCGATCCGACAGGTTTCGGCATCGAGAATTTCGGAGCCGCTCGACTGGCGTACGAAACAGCCGCCCGCCCTGCCGCTCAGCCCGACCGAAAGCACCGCCGCAACCCGTCCCTCCTCCTCAACGCGCAGGGCAGCCGGGGGATAATCCTCTGCAACGACCAGATTGTGCGGGCCGCCGCGCAGCCGTGGTGGTTGCGGGTAGGACATGGGCGGTGAAGGGGGCGCGGC
>JANNMK010000212.1:0-5150 GCA_031397785.1 Sphingomonas sp.
AAATATAGTTTTACCGGCGAAGATTTGTTGCTGTTCGGGGCCATCGTCTATCCCGATGGTCGCCGCCCGCGCGAGCGCGCCGATATCGTCGTCGTGATCAAGGGGCCTACCCAGCCCATCCGGCTGCGCGAAAAGCAGCGGGTGGCAGGTATCTGGGTCAATGCCGACAGCGTCCGGTTTGCCTCTTCTCCGGGTTTTTACGCGATAGCCGCGTCACGCCCGGTTGGCGAGATCGTCGATGAACGCACCGCTGCGATCTACGAGCTGGGGCTGGCCAACCTGTCGCTGTCGCCCGCCAGTTTCGAGGGCGAGGAGCAACTCGGGCGGTTCGAAGCGGGGCTGATCGACCTCAAACAGCGCCAGCGCCTGTTCGTCGAACAGGGCAATGCCGTCGAGATCACGCAAGGGGTGCTGTACCGGGCGCGGCTGGCGATACCGGCGCAGGTTCCGGTCGGCCGCTACACCGCCGAAACATATCTCATCAGCGATGGCCGGGTTCTGGCCGTCGCATCGCGCGATATCGACATCCAGAAAACCGGGTTCGACCGCTTCATCGCCAGCGCTGCCGAAAATTGGGGGCTGTTATACGGTTTTGCCGCGGTTGCGGTGTCGCTCGGCCTCGGCTGGGCTGCCGGGTGGGCCTTCGGACGCCGTTAACCACCCGGCAAACAAATCTTAATCGCATCGCCTTATTGTCCCGACGATTGGACAGATCCGTTGCATGCGACCGCAACGAACGAGCAGGGCGAACCATGGATTATAACGCGGGACAATCGGGCGGATCGATCAGCGAAGGCATGGCACGCGCCGCTGAATCCCGTTCTGCCAGCACGGAACGGCTGCGCATCGGCGAAGTCATGGATATTTCGGGGTCGTCGTCGCAGGTCATCCTGTCGGCGGATGCGCTGCACACGCTGGCGGCAAACCCCGATTCGACGATCGCCATGGCAGGACAGGTCGGTAGCCAGATCAAAATCCGTGTCGGCGAAAACTGGCTGGTGGCGGGTATCCGCAACCAGAAACTGCACCAGCGCGACGCCAACTTCATCGTCGCCACTGTCGATTTTCTGGGCGAAGGCGATGAGGAAGTGCTGACCGGCAAGATCGGCAATTTCCGCCGTGGTGTGACGCGCTATCCGATCCCCGGCAGCGCAGTCTATGCATCGACTTCTGTCGATCTGCGGCAGATCTATGCTGCGGACGACCGGCCGCATGTCGAAATCGGCACGATCTATCCGACCAGGGACACCCGCGCTGCGCTCTATATCGATCCGCTGCTCGGCAAGCATTTTGCGCTGCTGGGATCGACCGGCACAGGCAAATCGACCAGCGCCGCGCTGATCCTGCACAAGATCATCGAGATGGCACCCGAAGGCCATGTCGTGATGATCGACCCGCACGGCGAATATAATGCGGCGTTCAAGGGGCAGGGAGCGATATTCGATGTCGACAATCTCGCCATGCCCTACTGGTTGCTCAATTTCGAGGAACATTGCGAGGTGTTCGTCACTGCCGAAGGTTCCGACCGCCAGATCGACGCCGACATCCTGGGCCGCTGCCTGCTCGCCGCGCGCGCCAAGAACAAGGCAGCCGAAGGCGTGTCCAAACTGACCATCGATTCGCCGGTGCCCTATCTGTTGTCCGATCTGCTCAACATCATTCAGACCGAAATGGGCAAGCTCGACAAGTCGACCTCGTCCGCGCCGTTCATGCGCCTCAAAACGAAAATCGAGGAATTGCGCGCCGATCCGCGCTACAATTTCATGTTCTCGGGAATGCTGGTCGGCGACACGATGGGGAGCTTCCTCGCCAAGATATTCCGGCTGCCCGCCGATGGACGACCGATTTCAATCGTCGATGTGTCCGGCGTACCGTCCGATGTCGTGCGCGTCGTCGTCGCAGTGCTGGCGCGTATGGTGTTCGATTTCGCGATCTGGTCACGCGACGAACCACAGCGGCCCATCCTGCTGGTCTGCGAAGAAGCGCACCGCTATGTGCCCAACGAACGCAATGCCGATGCCTCCTCAGTCGGCCGCATCCTCAGCCGGATCGCCAAGGAGGGCCGTAAATATGGCGTCAGCCTGGGTCTCATCACCCAGCGCCCGTCCGATCTGGCCGAAGGGGTGCTGTCGCAGTGCGGCACGATCATCGCCATGCGCCTCAACAACGAGCGCGATCAGAATTTCGTCAAGGCGGCGATGCCCGAAGGATCGCGCGGGTTCGTCGATTCGATTGCGGCGTTACGCAACCGCGAATGTGTGATCTGCGGCGAAGGTGTCGCAGTGCCGATCCGCGTCATGCTGGATACGCTGGCGCCCGAAAAACGCCCGGCGTCGACCGATCCGCTGTTTTCCGACCTGTGGCGCGAAACCGGCGGCGAACCCGAAATGGTCGAACGCGTGGTCAGGCGCTGGCGGTCGCAGGGGCGGTAATATCGCTCTGACCCGGCGGTTGCCACAATTCGATCGGATTGCCTTCGGGATCATGCACCCGGGCAAAGCGGCCGATGGCCGGGTCGTCCCATTCAGGGTTGGTGACAACCATATCCCCGGCGGTGTGAAACGGCGCAAGCACCGCATCAAGATCGTCGACACGCAAGTTGAGCATGAACTGGCGGTCGGCCGGGAAATAATCGGTGTCAGACTTGAACGGGGCGAACACCGTCGGTCCGGCGAGTGTCTGCCACATCCATTCATCCGGCTTTACCGCCGGATCGGCAACGCACCCCGCGCCAATGCCCAGCCGATCACGATACCAGATGGTCAGCGCGTCGGGATCCTTTGCGCGAAAAAATAGCCCGCCAATGCCCGTGACGCCCATATGCCGCCTCCCTGTAACCGTTCAGCGGGCGATGGCCGCGCCGCTGTTGCGATATTCCTCGCGCACGCTGCCCGATCCCGCAAGCCTGGGGTCGCTGTAGCTTTGGCCCGGCCGAGGCGGCAGAGGCAGTGCTGGCTGGGAGGAAAAGCCGGGGGTCGGGGCATTGGCGTTGACTGCCGGCTGCGCCCCTGCAGGGGCCGTGCCGATAGCCGCCATGGTCGCTGCATCGGCGGCGGGCAGGATCGACGGTAGAAGCGGACCTGCCTGCGCTGCCCGCGCGCCGAGCTGGCTGGCAATCGGCAGATAGGGGCCGGGCACTGGCTCCTGTCCGGAATAAGGGCGACTGAACGCCGCCGGAGTACCGAAACGCCCTCTCCAGCGATGAAAGATATGCGCGCCGATGACATTGGTCATGGCGAGACTGCGCCCCCATGACGGCCAGACTGCCTGTGTATGATAATGGGTGGCGAGGCCAACGGGCGCGAACACCCGGCCCGAAAGCGCCTCTGCTGCGATGCGGCTGGCGCGCGACCACTGGCTGCGGTTCGGCGCGCGCGCCATCGAGCCATCGCAGGAAAAAGTAAACTGGCAGACGATGGCGCGCTGCGAGCCCTGGAACACCACGCCGCAGATGCTGCCGGGGAAGCTGGGGTGTCGGGTGCGATTGAGCACGACCTGCGCAACACCGCGCATGCCATCGTCGGTCTCGCTCGCCGCTTCGTAATAGACAGCTGCGGTCAGGCAATAATGGGCACGCGCAGTGTCGGTCGGGGTCGCGCCGCGGAAGATGTAGCGGGTGGCGGGCGGGCCGGTATAGGCCTCCATGGCGAGCGCTGCGGCATTGGCCGGGGGTGGAATCGATGGCGCTTCGCCGAGCATCGGCACCGAACCAGGGTCGGGCAGGTCGGGATCGATCGCCCGTGCCGCCTCGAAACTGTCGGCGTTGACCAGGCTCCAAAGCTCCGGATCATGCGGTTTGAGCACGATGGGCACCGACACCGTATAGCCCGCGCCATCCGCACTGCGGCCTAGCACCCGGTGCGATGCGAACAGGATCGCCGGGACCATAAGAAGCACTGCCCATGGCCAACGCGAACGGCGAGCGCGCGCAGCGAAGCGGCTGGCCGGGCCAGGCGTGGCAATCGCGGCGGGTGCAGCAGCAGGCGTCAAGGTTCGATCGTCTCCGGCAGGACAGCCGACGCGAATCGCGCCGGCGACTGCCGTCCATTGCCAGCCAATTATGGCGAAATCCGCAACGTTAGGGATTTTGACCCAAACAGGGACAGGTCCGGCCGGTTCAGGCGCCTGGAACACCAAGAAGCCGGGCCTGCGCGCGCAACCGGTCAGCGTCGCCGGGGTTGGCGCGGATCGCGGCCTGCAGCGCTTCGCCAGCCTTGACGCTTTCGCCCAGCGTCATCCGGCTGCGCATCAGCATGATCCACCGGTCGGGTTGCGCCGGATTGGTGCGCAGCTTGGTTTCGAGGCTTTCGAGCATCGATGCCACCGCCATATCCTGCTGCCCCTTGGGGAGCGCCGCCGCTTCCTGCATCTGCTGGCGGGTAGGCCCTGGGATCGCCTGCGCCGCAACCGGCAACTGATCGGGCGCAAGCGCGGGCTGGCGGACGGCGGCAATACGGGGCGCGACCGCGATATTGTGGCGCGCGCCGACCTGTTCGATGGTGCGCCGCAGATCGTCTTCCCACGGTGCGCCTTGCGGCGTATCCCCCAGCAGCGTCAGCCAGTCGGCAATCGCCCCTTCATGATCGCCATCGATGTCTTTTTTCACCGCGAGGAAATAACGCGAGCGAGGGTCATCGGCATCGATTGCGGTGGCACGGCGAAAAGCAGCGAGCGCGGAGTCGGGGAGAGCCGGGCCACCGCGCGGGCTCGCCATGACTTGCGCCTCCCCCAACGCCGACCAGAAGCCGGCTACGGCAGGGGAAAGTTCGGTCGCTTTGGTGTAAGCGGCGACCGCACCTGGATAATCCTGCGCATCGAATTTAAGCTGGCCAAGCTGGACCCAGGCGTCGACATCATCGGGATTGGCTGCGACCCGGGCTTCGAGATCGCCTGCACCGAGGGCTGGGGATGCAGGAGCGGCAGCCGATGGTCCAACGCTTGCCGGATCGTCGCTGCGAGTCAGCGCAAAACCGATTGCAGCGGCAAGTGCGATGGTCGCACCGCCGAGCACCCACCAGTTGCTGCGCGATCTTGGTTGGACACTGGCAGTCGTTGTGGCGGCGGAGGCGTCGTTCGGTGTGGCGGTCATCGGTCGATTCCTTGGAGATCGGTTCGTCGCTGTCCTAGCAAAAGGGGTTTCAACCGTCAGC
>JANNMK010000276.1:0-19220 GCA_031397785.1 Sphingomonas sp.
CCGCGTCACCAACATCACCGAATATGGTGCGTTCGTCGAACTGGAGCCGGGCATCGAAGGCCTGGTCCATGTCAGCGAGATGTCGTGGACCAAGAAGAACGTCCATCCCGGCAAGATCGTTTCGACCAGCCAGGAAGTCGAAGTGTCGATCATCGAGGTCGATAGCGACAAGCGGCGCATCTCGCTCGGCCTCAAGCAGGCCCAGTCGAACCCGTGGGAAGATTTCGCCGACAGCCATCCGGTCGGCACCCAGGTCGAGGGCGAAGTCAAGAATGCGACCGAATTCGGTCTGTTCATCGGCCTGGCTGGCGACGTCGACGGCATGGTCCACATGTCCGACATCGCCTGGGGCATCACCGGCGAAGAAGCGCTGGCGCTGCACCGCAAGGGCGAGATGGTCCAGGCCGTCGTGCTCGACGTCGATGTCGAGAAGGAACGCATCAGCCTGGGCATGAAGCAGCTTGAAAAGGGTGCGCCGAGCGCCGCTGCGGCAAGCGGCGGGGCTGCTGGTCCCAAGAAGAACGACGTGGTCACCGTGACCGTGCTTGAAGTGCGCGATGGCGGACTGGAAGTGCAGGTCGGCGACGACGGCGCGACCGGCTTCCTCAAGCGCACCGACCTTGGCCGCGACCGCGACGAACAGCGTCCGGAACGCTTCCAGGTCGGCCAGAAGTTCGATGCGATGGTGATCGGTTTCGACCGGTCGAAAAAGCCGAACTTCTCGATCAAGGCGATGCAGATCGCCGAGGAAAAGCAGGCGGTCGAACAATATGGTTCTTCCGATTCGGGCGCATCGCTGGGCGACATTCTGGGCGAGGCACTGAAGGCCAAGCGCGACAGCTAAGCCAAGGTCGCAACACTATCGGTCCGCCGCCGATGCGCGGTGGCCAATCGAAGCGCGAAGGGCGTCCCTGCCGGGGCGCCCTTTTTGCTGGGCAGGCGCCCAATAATACAGACAATCATGGATATTGATTTGCCTCTGTCGATATTTATACTCAAGTGCATGAGGGGCGGCGCGGATGGCCGCTTTCAGGTCCGGATCGTTCGACCAGCCGCTTGACGAGTGCCGTCAAAGCGATGGCGTTCGAGCTGAGGTCGCAATTCCATCCGCCGGGCTTGCCCGTCGACAGGGAATAGAAAAAACAATGATCCGATCCGAGCTGGTGCAACGCCTAACCGAAGAAAATCCCGATCTGCGCATCGCCGAAATCGAGGCCATTACCGAAACATTTTTCGATACCATCGTCGCTCAACTGGCCAAGGGCGGGCGAGTCGAACTGCGCGGCTTCGGGACATTTTCGGTGCGGTCGCGCGATGCGCGCGAGGGACGCAACCCACGCACCGGCAACAAGGTGACGGTGCCCGCCAAGCATGTCCCGCATTTCAAGGCAGGCAAGGACATGCGAGACCGGCTCAACAGCGACTGAGCCGTTCACGCCGGCAATTGCGGCGTCAGCTTTTCAATCGATAGCCGGTCCGGAAAATCCAGAAGACGATGACCAGGCACATGGTCAGGAACATCGCGACTGCGGCCATGCTGATTTCGATCGCCACATCGCCCTGCCCGAAGAAGGTCCAGCGAAAGCCGCTGATCAGATAAACCACCGGGTTGAACAGCGTCACCGTCTGCCAGGCGGGTGGCAGCATATCCAGCGAGTAGAATGCCCCGCCCAGAAACGTCAGCGGATAGATGACCAGCAACGGAATGACCTGCAGCTGCTCGAAACTTTGCGCCCAGATGCCGATGATGAACCCGAACAGGCAAAAGGTGATCGCCATCAGGATGAGGAAGGCAACCATCAGCGCCGGGTGCGCCACTTCGACGTCGACGAAGAGGTGGGCGGTTGCGAAAATGATGCCGCCGATGATCACCGATTTGGTCGCCGCAGCGCCGACATAGGCCGTCATCAACTCCAGCGGCGACATGGGAGCGGACAGCATTTCATAGATCGTCCCCGACCATTTGGGCATGTAGATGCCAAAACTGGCGTTGCTCATGCTTTCGGTGAACATCGTCAGCATCATCAGGCCGGGCACGATGAACGCGCCATAGGGCACGCCGCCGACTTCGCTCATCCGGCCGCCGATCGCCGAACCGAACACGACGAAATAGAGCGCGGTGGTAATCACCGGCAAGGCAAGACTGGTCCAGACGGTCCGCCCGAACCGGGCCAGTTCGAAGCGGTAGATCGCCCACATGCCGCGCAGATTGACGGTCATGCCGCCTGCTCCCGACCTGGCTTGTCCTGATGCACCAACCCGACGAAAATGTCCTCCAGCGAGCTTTGCCGGGTGTTCAGATCCTTGAAGGCAACGCCGATATCGCTCATCCGGCGCAGCAGCGACGGCACCCCGGTCGCTTCGGCATGGCTGTCGAATTCATAGACGAGTTCATGCCCGTCCGCGGCCAGAACAAGCGCCCAGTCGCCCAGTTCCGCCGGAATCGCGCCCAGCGGATCGGCCAGGTTGAGGGTCAGGGTCTTGCGACCGAGTTTCTTGATCAGCGCAACCTTGTCTTCGACCAGGATCAGTTCGCCCTTGCTGATCACACCGACCCTGTCCGCCATCTCCTCGGCTTCCTCGATATAGTGGGTGGTCAGGATGATGGTCACGCCGCGGTCCCTGAGGCCGCGCACCATCGTCCACATGTCGCGCCGCAGTTCGACATCGACACCGGCCGTCGGTTCATCGAGGAAAAGTATTTCCGGTTCATGGCTGAGCGCCTTGGCGATCATCACCCGGCGTTTCATGCCGCCCGACAATTCCTTGATCTGAGCGCTGCGTTTGTCCCACAGCGACAAATCGCGCAGCAACTGATCGATGAAGGCGGGGTTGGGCGGCTTGCCGAACAGTCCACGCGAGAAATTGACGGTTGCGAGCACGGTTTCGAAAGAGTCGGTATGCAGTTCCTGCGGCACAAGCCCGATCATCGCGCGCGCTCCGCGATAGTCGCGGGCATGGTCGTGGCCACCGACTGTCACCGTCCCGGCGCTTGCCGTGACGATACCGCAGATGATGCTGATCAGCGTCGTCTTGCCTGCCCCGTTCGGACCGAGCAGGGCAAAGATTTCCCCGCGCGAAATGCTGAGATCGATGTCGCGCAGCGCCCGGTGCCCGCTCTTGTATGTTTTGCCGAGACCCGAAATTTCAAGCACTGCTGGTGTCATGCTGCGCCCCTAGCCCAGCTCCATTGCAGCGCAAAGCGGCAAACACCGCTTGACCTCCCCATGGGCATCGGCTTTGCGAGGTGATGGCTAGCGGACGTGGCGGAATCGGTAGACGCAGCGGACTTAAAATCCGTTTGCCACAGGCAGTGCGGGTTCGAGTCCCGCCGTCCGCACCATCGGGACTGAAACGGCATCGCCTGATAACCGGGCTGGCGCTGATCGTCGCGCTCACCGGGTGCGGCCTGTTCGGTGATGCAGGGCCGGTGCGGGTGGCCGCCATCGGTGCCCTGCACCGCAATCCCGATCGCGCGCCATCGCCACTGTCGCTGCCCAACCGGCTGCTGCTGGATGCAACCGCACAAGGACTGGTGGCATTTTCAGGCGACGGCCAGGTCGAGGCAGGCCTGGCCGAACGCTGGGTCGTGATCGATCAGGGGCGTTCCTATATCTTTCGCATTCGCGAGGCGCGCTGGGCCAACGGCCGCACCGTGCGCGCCGCCGACATCGCACAGATATTGCAGCGCAAGATCGGCTCGCCCCGACTGCGTCCGATGCTGCGCGGTGAATTTCGTGCAGTGCGCGACATTCGGGCGATGACGGCCAAGGTGATCGAAATCCGGCTGACCCGGCCACAACCCGATCTGCTCGACCTGTTGGCCCAACCCGACATGGCCGTGACCCGCAATGGCGAAGGATGGGGCCCATGGCGGCCGGCATGGTCTGGCGCGACCGCGGCGCTTGCCCCGCTGCCACCGATGGCCGCATCCGGGGGCGATGGTGCAGAGATGGAAACCGAGCCCGGCGTTCTGCTATGGGGAACCAGCGCGGCCCGGGCGATCGCCCAGTTCGAAGATGGCGCAGCGGCGGTCGTGCTGGGCGGGCGGTTCGAGGACTGGCCGCTGATCGCAGCGGCCGGCATCGCCGAAGAACGGATAATGATCGATCCGGTCGATGGCCTGTTCGGATTGGCGGTGGTCGGCGATGACGGTCTGCTGGGCACCGAATTGGGTCGCAATGCCGTGGCGATGGCGATTATCCGCCCCGGATTGACCCGCGCGCTCGATGCCGGAACATGGCCCGCGCGGATCACGATCCGATCGCAATCCCGCGGGGGCGGTGCGATCGGGCTGATCTATCCGGCATGGGTCGATTTTTCCCCCGAACAACGGCGCATCCGCGCACGCGCCATCGTTGCCGACTGGCAAGCAGCCAACGGCGGCGAGCGCCCGATCGTGCGGATTGCCATGCCCGACGGGCCCGGCGCGCGGATCATCTTTGCGCGGCTGCAGACTGATCTGTCGTCGGTCGGCATCGACGCGCGGCTGGTCAACATGGCAAGCGATGCCCAGTTGCGCCTGATCGACGAGGTTGCACCGAGCAGCGACCCGGCCTGGTATCTGCGGCGGCTGGGCTGCAGGCGCGGACTGACCTGCGACCCCGCGACGACCGGCTTGCTCGAAGCGATCGACGCTGCGCCTGACCGCACTGCACGGGCGCGCGCCATCGAGGCGGCGGAGGAGGCGATCACCCGCCATTCGGGATATATCGCGCTGGCATCGCCGTTGCGCTGGTCGCTTGTCGCAGGCAGCACCCCGGGACTGCGCCCGAATGCGCGCGGACGGCACAGCTTGATTCGGCTGCAACCGCCCCCAGATTAAACAAGGCCGGGTTTGGCCACCGCCGCGCGACAGCATAGCCGCACGGCGGGTCGCTGCAAAACAAGGATGTGTCTCGCCATGACTGGCACACAGGACAAGACGGCTGGCACCGATAGCCGCATGGGCGGTGCAGGGGCGACTGTCGGCGCGACACAGGAACAGATGGACCGGCTGTTTGCGGCAATGGGCATCGATTCCCGGGATCCGCAAAAAATCCGTCAGCGCGTCGAGATGCTCGAACTGTTGCTTGAACGCAGTTTCACGATCCCGGGCATCAACCGCGCGGTCGGGCTGGATTCGATCGTCGGCCTGGTCCCGGTGATCGGCGATTTCGTGACCGCCGCAATGGGCGCTTATATCGTCTGGGAAGGCCGCAACCTGGGCATGCCGAAATGGCAGTTATGGCGAATGGCGGGCAATGTCGCGATCGACACTGCTTTGGGTGCCGTGCCGATCGCAGGCGATGTGTTCGATTTCCTGTTCCGGTCCAACAGCCGCAATCTGCGGATCATCCGCAAACATCTCGACAAACATCATCCAGGCACGCGGACGATTGAGGGGACCGTCACGTCATCCCGACAGGCTGGCTACCAGCCATCGACCGAGCGACCATGAAAAAGGGGGCAGCTGCCCCCTTTCCCAGCATGATGCCTGTGCATGCCGATCAGAATTTGGCTGTAATACCGCTGTAGAAATACCGGCCACGCACATCATAAATGCCGCTGCCACCGCCAATTGCGGTCAGTCCCAGCGGTGGCTGACGATCGGTCACATTATCAACGCCGACGTAGAAATTGAAATCTCTGCCGGCGTCGAACCCGACCCGGATATTGTGGTAGAACACCGCCGGATAGAAGCGGCGATCCGCGTAATCGGCATTCTCCGGCTCCCGGCCCTGCACACTGAAATAATCTTCATAGGCATTGAGCACTTGCTTGCCGATATACCGCATGCGGTACCCCAGGGTGACATCGCCAAGCTTGCCGTCGATGCTCCAGGTGAACTCATCCTGGGGATCGCCCAGCTCGAGCAGCAGCTGGTCCGCTTCGGTGGGGTCGTCCGGATTGAGGAAGCTGTCATTCTGGAACACATGCGTATAGGTCACGCGCGTATCTAGCGAGAAATTCTCGTTGAACCGGTAGCGATAGGCCAGTTCGGCATCGATACCGCGCGCCCGCAGGCTGGCGAAATTGAGGCTGGACTGGAGCAGCGATCCTTCGAGAATCTGGAAGGGAATTTCGCCCCGCGGCCCGTTCGCCCCGCTGCTGTTGCGTTGAAACAGCGCGCAATATTGATTGTCGAGCGTCGCTGAATCATAGCATTGATCGACAATGGTCTGCGCTGCCACCGCTGAAATGACATTTTTCACTTCGATGTTATAATAGTCGACCGACAGCGACAATCCTGGAACGAACTCCGGCGTGAACACACCGCCGACCGTGAAGCTGTTCGATTGTTCCTCACGCAAGTTCGGATTGCCGCCGCTGACGATCTCGAGACTTTGCGAATAGACGAAATCATAGCCCGCCGGCAGACCGGCCGCCGCGCAATTGCCCGCGCGGTTCGCCGATCCGGTACCGATATTGCGTGCCGAACAAGGATCGGCAATCGTTGCGAAATTCTGTCCTGGCGGCGTGAACAGCTCGACCAGGTTCGGCGCCCGCACCGCGCGCGAATAGTTCCCGCGCAAGCGCAAGCCGCGGAACGGCGAATAATCGATCCCGCCATTATAGGCGTAAACCGTTCCGGTTGCGCCCTTGTAATCGGCAATCCGGCCAGCCCCGCTGATCGTCAGTTCTTCCGCGAACGGCAGGCCTGCCAGTATCGGCAAGCGGACCTCGCCGAATGCCTCTTTGACTTCGAAGGCCGGTGGATTGAACGTCGGGATGACATTGTAAAATGTGTATCCCGCCTCAACCAGCGGATCCTGCTGATAGAAATTGCGTTCGCGGCGATATTCGGCGCCGATGGCAAAGCCGATCGGACCGCCCGGCAGTTCGAACCAATCGCTGGTATCGCCCGACAGAAATGCACTGCCGACATATTGTTTGATGCGACCGACCGAAACCGTGTCGGCGAGGAGATAGGCGCGCTGTTCAGGGGTGAATTGCGCGCCAAACAGATTTACCGGAACACAGGCGGCGACGTCTGCGGCAAATAGTTCGCCTTCATCGACGAAGCCTATCCGTGCCGACGGATCGAAACTCGACCGGCACTGGATCTGGCCATTGGCCGGATTGGTCGCCGCATCCGCAGCAAGCAGGAAGCGCTGGACGTTAAGATTGCCCTGCACCCGGGTGCGTTCCTTGAACTCCCCGTAATTGCCGGACAGCTCATAGGTCCAATCTTCGTTGAATGTCCCGCGCAGGCCGGCGACCACGCGATAGGTTTCACGCCGCGCCTGTTCGGAACGGACGCCCAGATCGAGCAGATTGGCGCGCAGCGAAAAACGTGCGTCGAGTGCCGGAGCGGCCCCGTTCTGCAAGGTCAGCTGCTGGACGATCAGAGCACGCGCATCGGAATTGAGATATGGGTTGTCGAGGCGGGGGCGTTCGCGGTCGGCGGAATCGCCCAATGTCGTACCGGTGATGAAGGCCGGACCGCCGCTGCCGCTGCCGAAGCTGTCGGTGCGCGCATATTTGGCCTCGATGAAAGGCTCGAGCGCGTCGCTGATGGCAAAACGGGCAATCAGATTGGCATTATAGCGTTCGATCTGCGGCGACAGTTGGAACTGGCGATCGCCACGGAAATTCTCCCCATTGCCGCCGGTGAAGCTGCCGTTGGGGCCGATGCCGATGCGGGTCCCGGTGACCGGGACCAGCGTTCCGTCCCGCTGGAACGTATAGGGGCAGTTGAAGAAGCTGCCGTTTGCGGCCGTGCCACAGTTGAAAGCCGATGTTCCGCCAAACCGCACCAGGCCGGTATTGGTGAGCGTGGCCGAGCGGATATCGCGGAAGAACAGGCGGTCCGGTGTGCCATCGCTGCCCGACGGGTCGGTATCGACGACGATGAAGCCATCCTGGCGCTGGAGCGGGCGACCATCGGCAAAATATTGTTCCTGCCGGGCATATTCAAAGTTTACGGCAATATTGCCGCGATCCTCGGCGAAATTTCGGCCGGCGGTGAGGCTGGCGAAAAACGCACCGGCATCGCCATAGTCGCTGATGCCGCCTTGTGCCCTGGCCGCCAGCCCTTCATAATTGCGCTTCAACACAAAGTTGACCACGCCGGCGATGGCATCGGAACCGTAGATCGCGGAATTGCCGCCGGTGACGATATCGACACGTTCGATCAGGTCGGTCGGGAAGGTATTGACGTCGGGCGACGTGGCATTGTTGAGAATGTCGGACGCGACATGACGGCGACCGTTCACCAGGACGAGCGTACGCTGGGTGCCAAGACCGCGCAAATCGAGCAGATTGAGGCCTGATGTGCCCAGAAACCGGGTCGAGTTCGACTGACCGAATGTGCTGCGCAGGGCCGGCAGCTCGTTGATGACATCGCCGATGGCGACCTGGCCTGTCTTGAAGAAATCCTCACCCTGGATGGATGTGATCGGCACGGTGGATTCAAGGTTGGGCCGGGCGATGCGCGAACCGGTCACTACGATCGTCCCTGTATCTTCCTCTTCCTCGGCGTCGCAGGTGCCATTGGCGTTCGCGTCGATGCAATTGGCCTCGGCCGGATTGGTCTGCGCGGCATCACCGGCAGTCTGCTGGGCGATTGCGGGGTGGGCAAAGCCCGCGGCCAGAGCAAATATTGTCGTTCCGGCCATCAATTTCGTCTTAATCACATCACTCTCCGCAATCGAGCCCCCTCGCCGGCATTTTGCGACGGCAACCAGATTACGTAATCCGTTATGCGATAAAGCGATCCCGACACGCGCGATGTCACAAGAATATGTTGCCGAAATGCATCAGATCATATTGTTGCAAACATATAATGATGCGCAGATTTGCGCGATATCAAGTATTTTCTTAGCTTCGAGCACCGAAAAAGACGATTTTTGTTACGTCGCCGATCAAATGATCTGCTGTACGCCAATTCACGGCTGTTTTACTGACGTTCGCAATGCCACTGATGATAGCGATTGCCAGCCGCTCGATGGCGTCTCGAAACTGGTGGACAGGGCTGGATTCGAACCAGCGTACGGGAACCCCGGGCAGATTTACAGTCTGCTGCCTTTAACCACTCGGCCACCTGTCCCCAAGTCCGGCCAGCGCATCGCGAAATGCACTGCCAAAAGCAGCGCGGTTAGCCGCTGCCCTTCGGGAGAGGAGGCGCAATGGCGAAACGGTGCTTGCCTGTCAACAAAGCGCGTGGAAAAAGCGCCCCCATCATGCGCAAGACAGACCGACATAATCGCCCCGACAGCAAAAGCGTTCGCCTGTGGGGGCGCCACGCGGTTATCGCCGCGCTGGCCAACCCGCATCGCACGATGCTCAGAATGTGGGCGACGCGCGAAGCGCTGGCCGAGCTCGACATACCCGCCGTCCTGCCGATCACGCCATCGGGGCCCGGCGACCTCGCCCTGCTGGTTCCGCATGGCGCGCCGCACCAGGGCATGGTCGCCGAAGCCGCACCGCTGCCCGACCGTTTTCTCGATGAATTTCGTGAGCCTGACGACGATGACAGGCGCGCCATACTGGTGCTCGATCAGGTGACCGACCCACAAAATGTCGGCGCGATCCTGCGCTCCGCCGCGGCGTTCGATGCGGTCGCGGTGGTGACGCAGGACCGGCACAGCCCGCCTGAAAGCGGCACCATCGCGCGCGCTGCATCGGGGGCGCTTGAAACCGTGCCGTGGGTGCGGGTGGTCAATCTCTCCCGCGCGCTCGATGAGCTCGCCGAATCGGGGTATTGGCGGATCGGTCTGGCTGGCGAGGCCAGCGAAACCCTGGCCTCTGCCCTCGAAAAAACCCGTCCTGCGCTGGTGCTTGGGGCCGAAGGGCCAGGGATGCGCCATAATACCGGCAGTCACTGCGATCAGCTCGCCCGGCTGCCGATCAGCCCGCGCATGGAAAGCCTGAATGTCTCGAACGCCGCGGCGATCGCGCTTTATGCGGCGGCCGAAGCGCGGCGCGCTCAGTCTTCCTGAGCGATCGTCACCCGCAAGCCATCGAGCGTTTCGCTGAACTGCAGCTGGCATGACAGGCGCGAAGCGGCGTCACGATGGGCGCTGGAATCGAGCAGGTCGTTTTCGTCTTCCCCCATCTTGCCGACGGTATCGGCAAAGGCCGGATCGACATGGACATGACAGGTTGCGCACGAACAACATCCGCCGCACAGCGCCAGCAATTCATCGAACCCTGCATCGCGGATGATTTCCATGACCGTCAGGCTGGGGTCGCCCGCAATTGCATGTTCGGTTCCATCGCGGGTAACGACGATCAGCTGCGGCATGTGGCGTTGTCCTTTGGCTTTGACGGCAAGCAACGGGACGACACCTGTGCCTGCCAGCGTGGCTATGCTTGGACGGCGGGCCGATTTCAAGTGACAACAGTGTCAGTGACATGGCCATGACAAGGGACCGGCGATGGGTTTGACGGCAGCACAATTGCGGCACGCACTCGACAGTCTGGCAGCGAGCGATCCCGACATGGCACGCAGCCTGATTGCAGTCGGCTATCCCGATCCGCGGATCCGCGATCGTGGCTATGCGACGATGTTGCGGACCATCGTCGGCCAGCAGGTCAGCGTCGCCTCTGCCGCATCGGTGTGGCGCAAGCTCGAGGCGCAACTGGGCAAGGGCTGCGAACCGGACCGGCTGATCGCGGCGAGCGAAGACGAATTGCGCGCCTGCGGCATGTCCCGCCAGAAACAGGGCTATGCGCGCAGCCTCGCCGCGCTCATCCTGTCGGGCGAGGTCGCGCTCGACAATCTGCCCGCCGATGATGAGGAAGCGATTGCGCTGCTCACCAGGATCAAGGGGATCGGTCGCTGGTCGGCGGAAATCTATCTGCTGTTTGCCGAAGGACGGCTCGACATCTGGCCGGCCGGAGACCTGGCGGTACAGGAAGCGGTCGGGCGACTGAAGCGGCTGGACGCGCGGCCCGGTGAAAAGGAAACCAGGGCGATTGCCGAACAGTGGCGGCCGCATCGCGGCGCAGCGGCCATTTTCGCATGGTACGCCTACGAAAAGGCGGTGTTCTAGCGCCGCGCGCCCATCAGCCGGGGATTGCGCGCCATCACCTCATCGAGGAAGGCACGCGGATTGCGGAAATGACGGCTGTCACGATTGACCGACAGGCCGAGCAGCGCCGCCGCTTCAAGCACGAAATGCACGCAATTGCGCCGCGACAGACTGTAGCTGGGCTGCGCATGCGCCCGCCAGCGGGCAATGAAAGCCGACAGCTGGGCATATTGCGCGTCGTTCAGTTGCATCGTGAAATGCGGGCGCGATGTCGGCCGGGCCATATAGCCCGCCGATACCGTCTCCATCATCCCTTCGACCGACCCCCATAATATGCCGGGCGACACCCGCCGTGCGGTGAAGCCGATGTTGGTATCGACCACCTCCCCCGTCGCATCCACCTGCCCGCGCATGACGATGAAGGCATGCTGGTAATTCTGGTCGCGGTCGTGGCTCCAGAAGGTGACGGTAACGTCGGCACGGGCCGGACCGGCCACCAGCGCAACGATCAGAATCAGGGCAGTAAGGAGCGCGCGCAGCATTCTCGTCGCTTAGCTGGCACCGGCGCGGGTCGCCAGCTTGGTTTCTCTCCGGCCATGAAAGTAATGCTTGATATTTGCACGACCATCGGGCGGGGTGAGACACCAAATATCGCGCGGGAGTGATAGTGACATGGACGACGGCGCGCGCAGAGCGATTTTCATCACTGGTGGCGGTTCGGGCATCGGCCGTGCGACCGCGCGTCATTTCGCCGCCAAGGGCTGGCTGGTCGGAATCGCCGACATCGACGAGGCAGGGATGCTGGAGACCGCCGCACTGCTGCCCACCGGCCTGTCGTCGATCCATCGGCTCGATGTGCGCGAACGCGATCAGTGGGACAGGGCGCTGGCCGATTTCGTGGCGATCAGCGGCGGACGGCTCGATTGCCTGTTCAACAATGCCGGCATCGGATCGGGCGGCAAATGGGACACGCTCGACCCCGACGAGGCGGACCGGGTGATCGACATCAATTTTCGCGGCGTCGTCCACGGCATCTACGCCGCCCTGTCGCACCTGCGCGCGACACCCGGCAGCGCCATCGTCAATACCGGGTCGGCATCGGGTTATTATGGCTCGGCGGGCCTCGCCGTCTATTCGGCGACCAAATTTGCGGTGCGCGCACTGACCGAGGCGCTCGACATCGAACTGGCATCCGAAGGCATCACCGTACGCAGCATCATGCCGGGGTTCATCGACACACCGCTGCTCAATCGTGCAGTGCCGGGATCGAACGAGACCAGCCGCGACCGTGTTATCGCTGCCGGCTTCGAATTCACGCCGGTTGAACAGGTGGCGCAAGCGGTTTGGGATGCGATCCACGGCCAGAAAGTGCACATCCCGGTCGGCAAGACCGCCCGCCGCCTCGCCTTTGCAATGCGCTGGATGCCCGGGCGGCTGCGCAAGCAGATGCGCGTCAACACTGGCGCAGGATCGCTGCTGGGCAGCAGCTAGCTGCTACACCAGCGCGTCGATCGCCACGGCCATCCGGGCATCGCGCGCCGAAAGGCCGCCCGCATCATGCGTGGTCAGTGCGATGGTGACGCGATTGTAGACATTTGACCATTCGGGATGATGGTCCTGGCTTTCGGCGAGCAATGCCACCCGCGTCATGAAAGCAAAGGCGGCGCTGAAATCGGCAAAGCGAAAGGTCCGGGTGATAGCCTCCCGGTCAGGGTCCATCGCCCAGCCGGGATGATCGGCCAGTAATTTGCTGCGGGCGTTGTCGTCCAGTTTTTCGATCATGAATTTTCCTGCCTGTCATGGCGAACGGCGTATCGTATCGCGATTATGCAGCCCTTCGACAAGCTCGACGCGACCGGTTAGGGATGGAAAGGTGACTTTCGATCAGCCCCGCCATGCCCCCGACGCCCCCACCATAGAACGCATCGCCCGCGCCGCATGGGATGCCCTGCCCGATCCGTTTCGTGCTCATCTTGGCGCAGTGGTGTTCAGGGTCGAAGATTTTGCCGACGATGATGTGCTCGAGGAACTGGAGATCGGCAGCCCTTATGAATTGAGCGGGCTGTACACTGGCCGTCCCGTCGGCATGAAATCGCTCGACGATTCAGGGACACTGCCCGACATGATCCACCTCTACCGCATCCCGATCCTGCTCGAATGGGCGGAAAGCGGCGAAGAGCTGGGCCATCTTGTCCGCCATGTCCTGATCCACGAGGTCGGCCATCATTTCGGCCTGTCCGATGCCGACATGCATGCCATTGAGGATGCAGCTTGAGCAAGGAGCTGCTTGCTGCCGACCGGCTGGCGTGCTTCCGCGGCGGACGGTTGTTGTGGCGCAACCTGTCGATGCGGGTCAGCGCAGGTGACGCCGTGCAGGTCGGCGGGGCCAACGGGATCGGCAAATCGAGCCTGCTCAGAATGCTGGCGGGTCTACACCCGCCCGCCGGCGGCAGCATCGCCCGCAGCGCAGCGATTGCGCTGATCGACGAAAGCCATGCGCTCGATCCGGAACTGCCGCTGGCCAGTGCGCTGGCGTTCTGGGCAGCGCTCGACGGCGGCGATACCCGCACCGTGCTCACCGCCCTCGACCGGCTCGCCATCGCCCATCTCGCCGCCGTTCCGGTCCGCATCCTCTCCACCGGCCAGAAAAAACGCGCTGCACTGGCCCGATTGCTGGCCGCCGATGCGCCGCTGTGGCTGCTCGACGAACCGGGCAATGGGCTCGACCGCGACGGCATTGCCCTCCTTGAGGCGCTGATCGCCGCGCACCGGGTTGCCGGCGGCGGGGTGGTCGTCGCATCGCACTTGCCGCTGATCATCGCCGATGGAACCAGGATCGACCTCGCCAGCCATCGACCGGTCAGCCGATCATGACCGCGCTGGCGCAGCTCATCGCCCGCGATCTGATGCGCGAATGGCGCAGCGGCGCCTGGTGGCTGCCGGTCGCCTTTTTCCTGCTGGTTGCCACTTTATACCCCTTTGCTGTCGGCCCGGATCCGGCGCTGCTCGCCCATACCGGCGGCGGCATATTGTGGGTGGCGGCGTTGCTTGCGGCACTATTGCCGATCGAGCGGCTGTTCGCTCCCGATGCCGCCAGCGGCGTGCTCGACCAACTGGCGTTGCGCGGCATCGCCGATGAAAGCGTTGCGGCGGCGCGGATGCTGTCGCACCTTATCGGCTTCGGCGTGCCGCTCCTGCTCGCCACTATCCCCGGTGCGGCATTGCTGGGACTATCCGGCGCGACATGGCTGCGCCTTGTCACCGGCCTCGCCATCGGCATGCCTGCACTGGCGGGCCTCAGCGCAATGGTCGCGGCGATCACGCTCGGTCAACGGGGATCTGGCGCGCTTGCCGGACTGATGCTGCTGCCGCTGGCGGTGCCGGTGCTGATTTTCGGGGCGGGGATGCTCGATCCCGTCGGGCAAAGCGCGATGCTTTACCTCGGCGCGGCGTCGCTGCTGCTGGTGGCAGTCACGCCATTTGCGGCCGGGGCAGCGCTCAGGGCGGCGCGGGAGAACTGACGCACATAGTTTTAGCGTAACACCTAACCCCGGCTCCACCGCGCCCAGATCGCCGTCGGCAGCAACAGGCCGCGGGATTCCTCCCGGATCGTCAGCTCGCCCGCCTCGATCGTGCCGCCGAAATGGCCCAGTGCCTGATTGAGCAATTCCTGAAGCGCCAGCGCCGACATCCGCACCGCATAGACGGTAAGGAACAGAAACTTGCTGTCGCCATCGAGCAGCCGTGCACAATCGGCGATCAGCGCAGGCAGGTCTTCCTCCAGCCGCCAAGTCTCGCCTTCGGGGCCACGCCCGAATTTGGGCGGGTCGAGCAATATTCCGTCATATCGCCTTGCCCGCCGCACTTCGCGCGCGACGAATTTCTGGGCATCGTCGACGATCCACCGCACCGGTGCATCGGCCATGCCCGACAGTGCAGCATTGTCCCGCGCGGCGGCCACCGATTTTTTCGATGCATCGACATGCACGACCCGCGCGCCGCGCGCCGCCATGGCGAGGCTGCCGACGCCGGTATAGCCGAACAGATTGAGGAATTGCGGCGTTGCGACATCCGCAACCCGCTCGCGCATCCAGCTCCACACCGGGGCCATGTCCGGAAAGAAACCGAGGTGGCGGAACGGTGTGCAGGTTGCGGTAAACTGCACTTCGTCCCACGCCAGCGGCCAGCCATCACGCGGCACCGGCCGTTCGAAATGCCAGCGGCCGCCGCCCTCCTCATCTGATGCGGGAATGAATTCGCCATCCGCGTCCCAATTGTCGAGCGCCGGTTTCCACATCGCCTGCGGTTCGGGGCGAATGAAGCGATAGGGCCCATAACGCTCGAGCTTGCCGCCATTGCCGCTGTCGATCAGCCCGAAATCCGCCCAAGGCTCGCCGGTTAAGGTGACGAGGCTCATCGCGCTGCGGTCGCCAGCACGAAATCGCGCACCGCGTCATAGTCACCGGGCAGGCTGATGCAGCGTTCCTCACGATCGAACAGACTGCCGACCCGGGCGGGCAGCGACGGCCGCCGCCCCGTGGCACGTTCGACCGCGTCCCGGAATTTCGCGGGATGCGCGGTGGCGAGAGTGACCATCGGAATCGCCGGGTCGAGATCGTCCAGCCGGGCAGCGGCAAGGCCGACGGCGGTATGCGGATCGAGCAATTGCCCGCTGTGGTCCAGCGCCCAGCGCAAGGTGCCGGCCATGGCATCGCCATCGATGCTCGCGCTGCTGAACAGCGCCGCCGCACCGGCGCGCTGCGCCGTGCCAAGCTGCATCGAGCGGCTCGCCTCGAACCCGGCCATTTGCGCTGCGGTTGCCGCACCGTCGCGCCCGCCAAGGTCGAACAACAGTCGTTCGAAATTGGAGCTGACCTGGATGTCCATGCTGGGTGTCGCAGTCGGCACCACCGTGCCTGCGCTGTAATCGCCGTTGCTCAGCGCACGGTGGAGGATGTCGTTGACGTTGGTTGCCACCACCAGCCGGGCGATAGGCAGGCCCATTTGCGCGGCGACATAGCCTGCAAACACATCGCCGAAATTGCCGGTCGGCACGCAAAAGGCGACCTGCCGATATGGTGCGCCAAGCCGGACTGCGGCGTGGAAATAATAGACCACCTGCGCCGCCAGCCGTGCCCAGTTGATCGAATTGACCGCCGACAATGTCAGCCGGGAAGTGACGGCGGTATCGGCGAACATGCGCTTCACCATTGCCTGCGCATCGTCGAAACTGCCGTCGATCGCGACATTATGGACATTGTCGGCGATCACCGTGGTCATCTGCCGCCGCTGCACATCCGACACACGACCCGCCGGGTGCAGCATGATGATCGAAATCTGCGCCCGGCCCGCAACCGCATCGATTGCCGCCGATCCGGTATCGCCCGACGTCGCGCCGACGATGGTCAACTGCTTGTCGGTGCCGGTCAGGAACTTCTCGAACAACAGGCCGAGCAGTTGCAACGCGACATCCTTGAACGCCAGCGTCGGGCCGTGAAACAGTTCGAGCAGCCAGTGGCGCTCGTCGAGCTGCACCAGCGGGGTCACTGCGTCATGGCTGACGCGGCCATAGGCAGCGCAGGTCAGCGCCCGCAATTCCTCTCCGCTCAGGCAATCGCCGATGAACGGGGCAAGCACCCGCGCCGCCGTCTCCGCATAATCAAGGCCCGCCAGCTCTGCTATGCGCTCGGAGCTGAATTGCGGCCACGCGGCCGGCAGATACAGGCCGCCATCGGGCGCAAGGCCCGCCAGCGTAACTTCGCGAAAGTCGAGAGGTGCGGCAGCACCGCGGGTCGATTGATACAGCATGTCGGCCACGCGACTAGCTTTGCTGGCGCTGTGCGGCAAGCGCGCTCGCGCCAGGCTCAGATATTGCCGGACCGGATACGATCTTGCTGCGCGTCGAACTGCTGGCGCGATTCCCAGCCCCTGGGGTCCGCGCCAAAGCGGTTCGGCCCGATGGAAGGGGGGAGGAAGAGGGGCACCAGCACCGCCGCGAGCAACAGGGCCAAGGCGATCCAGCCGCTAATCGCCCAGCCGATCATCAGTGTCAGCGCATATATGGCAGCAACCCACCAGCCGCTGAGGTCGGCATCATGCAATCGCCGGACCAGCAGCCACAGAAGCCCAGCATCGAATGCCAACGACACTATGATGACAGACAAGGGCTGGACCGGCGGCCAGTCGAACTGCGAGCGGAGACCCATCGACAGCCTGAGATCGAGCACGCCGGTGAGCCAGAATTGCACTCCAAGGAACAGGCCGTTCAGCAGCAGCAAGGCGATGACATAATTGGTCCGCCCGATGCGTCCCTTGAGAAAGGCGAGCATCCGGTCCCCCTCGTCAGCTCTCGGATCGGTCGGCACTCTGCGCCTTGGTCCAGCGCTGTCGTACCGCCAGCACGTAAATCACCGCCGCTGCAATGGCGAACAGGAACCACTGCACCGCATAGGCGATATGGTTGTTGGCGATCCCCGCCGGGTCGGGGAGCGCGCTAGCCAGCAGTCCGGGCGGGGGATTGGTGGCGACCAGCATCGGGCGCGGCACCGGCACATTTCCCATCAGGCCGGCCAGCAGGCCGCCCTCGACCGGTTCGAGTGTAATGATCCCTTCGATCGGGCCGCCGGTCCACGCCGGACGATATTGCGGGTCCTCAGCCAGGCCGATGTCGGCGATGAAGCCTGGCCCTTCTGCACTACGCCGACAAGTCGCGAGGAATCGATAGCCGGTGGTGCCATCGCGGGACCGCCCGCCGATTTCCCGCCAGTCGCTGACCGACAGGCAGTTGGCGCTCGACCGGCGGAACAGCGCGTCGTCCGGAACGGGTCCGCTGACCGGAAATGCCACCGGCTCACGCGTCAGATTGGCGGAATAGATATCGAGCAGCGCCTGTTTTTCGTCAGCGCGGGCGATCTGCCATATGCCGAGCGCGATCATCGTCGCGATCGCGGCAGCCACCAGCAAGGTGGGGAACAAGGGCCAGCGGCGGCGCGCGATTATCGGGTCGGCATTTGTCATGGCGCTACCCCTTGCCGTCCAGCCCGCGTTTGTCCAGTCGGCCCTCGCGCCCTTCGCGCTGATGTTCGGCCGCGATCAGGGCCGCCTTTGCGATCCTCAGTCCCACCATGGTCAGCGCAAAGATGACGATCGGCCACAACAGCAGATGGGCGATCAATGGCGGATGCACCGCAAAATGCAGCCATAGCGCCAGCGGCAGCACCATCGCCCCGACCAGCATGATCAGAAATGTTGCCGCTCCATCACCGACATTGAACGCGGTAAAATCCAGTCCGCAAGCCCGGCACCGGTCGGCAAAGCGGATTGCCCCTGCAAACAGCGTGCTCTGGCAGCATTGCGGGCACAGACCGAAAAGGGCGGCCCGCGCAAGTCGCGGCCGCCCTTTTGCATCCGCATTATCTGGCGGATCGGTCATGGTTGGCGACCATCAGTGAACCGGGGCACCCCAGCCACCCCAGACATAGATGACGATGAACAGAAACAGCCAGACAACATCGACGAAATGCCAGTACCAGGCAGCGGCTTCGAAACCGAAATGCTGCTGCGGTGTGAAATGGCCCTTATAGGATCGTACCAGACAGACGATTAGGAAGATCGTGCCGACCAGAACGTGGAATCCGTGAAATCCCGTCGCCATGTAAAAGGCGGAGCCATAGTTCAGCCCGCCGAACGGGATTGGCGCGACCGAATATTCATAGGCCTGGATGGCGGAAAACAGGATGCCAAGACCGATGGTTACCCACAATCCCTTGATCAGGCCATCGCGGTTGCCATTGATCAGCGCATGATGCGCCCAGGTCACCGTGGTCCCCGAGCATAGCAGGATCAGCGTGTTGAGCAGCGGCAGATCGAAGGCATTGAGCACTTCGAGGCCCTTGGGCGGCCATTGCAACAGTTCGGCAGCGCCTGCCTGGCCAATCATGTTGGTCGTCACGCCGTCGACAATTTCGAGCGGCACCGGAAATAGCGAGAAATCGAACCACGCCCAAAACCAGCCGACGAAGAACATGACTTCCGATGCGATAAACAGGATCATGCCATAGCGCAGATGCAGCTGCACCAACGGCGTATGCTCGCCGGCGTGCGCCGAGCGGATCACATCGGCCCACCAGAAATAGAAGGTCGCCAACACACCTGCGATGCCAAGGCCGAACACCCACGGACCGATTGGGCCGAAACTTTCCGGGTGCCACCAGGTGACCAGCCCGAAAAACATGATCAGCGAGGAAAATGAGCCGACGATCG
>JANNMK010000289.1:0-18675 GCA_031397785.1 Sphingomonas sp.
TGCGCTGGCGGCATCGGTGCCGTTTCCCAAGCGGCTGGGTGTGCCGTCGGAATATGCGCATCTTGCGCTGACGATGCTCGAAAACAGCTATTTCAACGGCGAGGACGTCAGGCTCGACGGCGCGATCCGCATGGCGCCGCGCTGAACGGCCTAACCGCCGTTTGAACTGCTTGGGGAGGACCGCATGATCGTCTCGCTCTACAGTTTCGTCGAGATCTACACCGCCGCGCTCGATGCGGCGGAGCATCTGATCGGCAAGGGCGACGCCTTTGCCGCAGAGCGCGGGATCGGCGAGGCCGAGATGCTCGGCTGGCGGCTGGCCGACGACATGCATCCGCTGGCGTTTCAGATCAGCGTGGTTGCCGACTTCACCGCCGGCTGGGCAGCGCGCGCCGCCGGTCTGCCGGTGCCCGATCGGGTGGCCTGGACTGCCGCCGACCTTGCCGAACTGAAGTCGGCGATCGCGTCATCCCGCCGGTCGCTAGCCGCCATCATGCCCGACCAGTTTGCCGGTCGCGATACCGTACCGATCACCGTCCAGCTGACCGACACGATGCAGCCGACGCTGCCGATCGCACGCTGGATGACCGGATTTGCGACCACCAACGTCCATTTCCATCTGTCGATGATCTATGCGATTTTGCGCATGAAGGGCGTGCCCCTGAGCAAGATCGACCTGTTCCCCAAGGGATTGTAGCCGGGATGGCCAGGCCAGACGCTGCCCGGCACGATGCCGGTGCCTATCCGTTCACGACGACGGTGCAGACGCGGTTTCAGGACCTCGATCCCCTGGGCCACATCAACAATGTCGCGATGGCGACGCTGTTCGAGCAGGGCCGGGTGCTGTTCAACCGCAGCCAGTTGAGCGAGCGGCGCAATCGGCCGCAAGGGGTGCGCTGGCTGGTCGCGCGGGTCGAAGTGAATTATCTGGCCGAAGCCTATTTCCCCCAGCCGGTCGAGGTGGCCAGCGGCATTGGACGAGTAGGCCGCTCGTCATGGACGATCTTCAGCGCAGCCTTTCAGGACGAGCGGTGCATCGGCCTTTGCGATACCACAATCGTCCAGACCGGCAGCGATGGTTCCTTGCCTCTTTCAGACGCGATGCGCGCCGAGTTTGAGCGATGGGCCGTCACTGGCTGCTGAGCCATCGCGCTTTTTAGGCTTCAGACCTCGTCGCCCTCGGTTATCAGTCGTCTTACAAAGCCGATCAGGCCCTGCTGGCGGCTGCGTTTCAATCGTTCGGCATCGAGGATTTTCTGGACATCGGTGTAGCAGCGTTCGACATCGTCGTTGAGCAGCACATAATCATAGCCGTCCCAATGGCTGATTTCGGCAGCGGCGCGGCTCATCCGGCCCTGAATAACATCTTCGCTATCAGTCGCGCGGGTGCGTAGCCGCCGTTCCAGTTCGGCCATCGATGGCGGAAAGATGAACACGCGCACGACATCGCCGCCTGCGCGCTGATACAATTGTTGCGCGCCCTGCCAGTCGATGTCGAACAATACATCGCGGCCCGCCGCCAGCGCCGCCTCCACCGGCGCACGCGGTGTACCATAGCGATGACCGAAAACATGCGCCCATTCGAGGAACTGATGGTTGGCGACCATGTCCTTGAACGCGGAAACATCGACAAAATGATAGTCGCGGCCATCCTCTTCGCCGGGACGGATCGGCCGGGTCGTCGCCGATACTGACATGGTCAGCCCGCTATCTTCGCGCAGCAGACGGCGCGAAATTGTCGATTTGCCTGCACCGGAAGGGGAAGAGACGACGAACAATATGCCCCTGCGGCGAAAATGGTCGGCGGGGTCGGTCTTCAAAAGGTCGGCCATGGCCGCTCTTGCAACGCCGCTGCGCTTGCGTCAATCAGCGGGCAGGGGGAACAGCCGATGGTAATTACGCGCAAATGGTGGATCATCGTCGCGCTGCTGATGGTGGGGACCGCGATCATCCTGTGGCAGATGGGCCGCCCGCCGATCTGCACCTGCGGCTACGTCAAATTCTGGGAGCCGGGGGTAAATTCGCCGGGGAACAGCCAGCATATCGCCGTCTGGTATACACCCAGCCACATCATTCATGGCGCGATATTCTACGGCTTGACCCATTGGCTGATGCGCTGGAAACAGGCCGGACCACGCCCCATCGGCATCATATCCTATGGCAATCTGGCGCTCGGCCCGCGGCTTGCGATGGCGGCAGCGCTCGAACTGGCCTGGGAACTGGCGGAAAATTCGCCCGCAGTGATAGACCGGTATCGACAGGCCACCCTGGCCATCGGCTATTCGGGAGATTCCATCCTCAATTCAATGGCCGATTGCGGGTGGATGATATTCGGTTTTTACGCCGCCCACCGCCTGCCATGGAGGGTGACACTGGCGCTAGCTGTCGCTTTCGAACTTTTTACCTTGTGGACGATCCGCGACAATCTGACGCTCAACGTCCTGATGCTGCTGTCGCCGGTCGATGCAATCAAGGCGTGGCAGGCGGGAGCGTAACCGACGGAGTTTCAGATTCCAGCGGCAATGCAAAGCTGGCTGCGTCGTTACGGCGGACGCGCTTACGGGCAGCGTTGGTATTGGCATTCGCCGGCGATGCGGTGCCTGCCGTGCCAATGACCGGCGCGGGCAACAGCTTTTGTGCGGCTTCCCGCCGCTCCGCCCGCTGCCCCAGTTTGCGAGCGATATAACCCGCCGCCACCGCAGCCCCCACTGTCGCCATGCGCGCGGGCAGGATACGTCGCGCGACAAACATTGCCGCTGCGCCGATGATCGCGCCGCGCACCGGGTCGCTATGCTGTTCCTTGCTGATCGCGCCGCCCAGAGCCGCGCCGACTATCCGTCCTATCATTGGGACCGGTCCCTTCATTGCCTCGTTCCACTGATCAACCCGGCTGCCCGACGGACGTTCCCCGGCAGAACGGGCGTGCATCGAAAAAGATCATGTCCGGGGTCGGGCAGACCAGGCGTCGATGTTGCGGGCCAGCAGTTCGAGCGGCTGGGAACCGTCCTTGAGAATGACGTCGTGAAAGTCCCTGATGTCGAAACTCTCCCCCATTCTTGCCTGTGCAGAGGCGCGGGCACGGACGATTTCGCTGTGCCCCAGCTTGTAGCTGGTCGCTTGCCCCGGCCAGACGATATAGCGGTCGATCTCATTCTCCGCAGCGCGCGGGGCGAGGCCAGTGACATCGATCATATAGGCTAGCGCACGCGCCTTGCTCCAGCCCAGCGCGTGCATGCCGGTGTCGACGACGACACGAACCGCGCGATAGAGCGCGGCCTGAAGATAGCCAATCCTGCCCAGCGGCTCTTCGGCGTAGAGGCCCAGTTCGTCGGCGATCTGTTCGGCATAAAGCCCCCAGCCTTCGCCATACGCAGCGATGCCCAGCGTGCGGTGAAGCAGCGGCAGGTCGGTCCCCTGCAGCACCGCACCCTGGAAAACATGGCCGGGAATGCCCTCATGATAGACAAAGGTGGGGATGGCAAAACGTGGCCAGTCGGTGGTGTTCCTCAAATTGATATAGAAGGCCGGCGGGCGGCTGCCATCGAGGCTGCCACGCTGCGCATAGCCGCGCGGTGCACCGAGTTCGATCGCAGGCGGCACGCGGCGGATGTCGAGCCGGGCGGCAGGCGGATCGTTGAACATGCGCGGCAACAGCGGGCGCACTGCGTCGTTGCGCTCGTTGCAATAAGCGATCATCGCTGCGCGGCCTTCGTCGGTATTGGGCCATAGCTGATCAGCGCGCCGTCCGAGCGCAGTCATCCGCGCGCCGGTGCTGCCAGATGTCAGCCCTTGTGCGTTCAGCAACGGTTCGAGGCGCGCCTGATAATCTGCGACTTCTTCGAGGCCGCGTGCGTGCGCTTGCTCTGCTGTCATCGATGTCGATATGTGCTGGCGCAGGCAAGTGGCGTAATATTCTGTGCCACCGGGCAAACGCGACATGCCGACATTGTCCACCGCGCGCGGTGCCAGCTCCTCGAGCCACGCGATCTGCCTGCTCAATGCCATTGCGATCGGGCCAGCGGCAATCTGTCCGGCGCGGATTTTCCAATCTCCGGCAACCCTGGCTTGGTGGGCCTTGCGGTCGAGGCTGGTGGCCATGCCGCTATCATGGCGCGCACCTGCATCAGCGCGTGCGGCGCGGGTCTGGGTCAAGGTTTTGGCGATAATGAAGTTCGGCGGGATGACGCCGATTGCCGCCTCTGCGCGGCTGCGTTCGACTTCGTGATCGATTGCTTCGGCCATCGCGTTCATTCGCGATAGCCAGGCTTCAGCGTCGGCAGCGGCGGCGACCGGATGCGTGCTGTCGAGAAAATCGGGGACGCTCTGATAGCTGCCGGTCAGCTGGGTGAGCGTGTAGGGAATGGGATAGCCATCGAACCCGCCGTACGGCGCGCGAACGATTTCGGCGGCACGATCGGCAAACCAGCGGACGACCTCGAGTTGAGTGCGGTCTGCCGGGGCCAGTTGCGCTGCATCGATCGCTGCAATGTCTCGGCTTGCATCGACGAGGGGCCTGGCGAAACCGAAACGGTCGTCTGACGCCGAACTGCCGAGCCGCGCGCGCAGCATGCCGCGATTGCCAGTGTCGAGACCCAGCGAGGTCGCGCTTTCGGGATTGATGACCATCAACTGGTCGAACAGGCGGTCATAGAGCGCACGGGCACGTGCTGTTTCGCCGGCCGTTGCGCCCTGCATGGCGGCGCGGGCCAGCGACGGCATCGTCGTGGTTCCGGCGAGTGCCGTTGCGCCGAGCAGCGCGGCGATGGTCTGGCGGCGGTCAAAAACTGGGGTCATGGCAGCTCCTTGTGGTTCCGGGAGGCTATGCGGGTTGGCAGTGGCAGGCAAGGTTTACAAAGCCCATCTTCTGAGGCGGAGGAGCGTTAGCGCCCCACCATGTCTTCTGGTCGGACCAGCCGGTCGAAGGTGGCTGCGTCGACTGAGCCCAGTGCCAGCGCGGCGGCGCGCAGGGTGGTGTCGTCGGAATGCGCTTTCTTGGCGATGGCAGCCGCGGCATCATATCCGATCGCCGGGGTCAGCGCGGTGACCAGCATCAGCGAGCGAGACACCAGATCGGCGATGCGGGCTTCGTCGGCTTGCAATCCATCGACGCAATGCTCCGCAAAGCCTGCCATGCCGATGCTCAGCAGGTCGATCGAGCGCAGGATGTTGGCGGCGATCAGCGGTTTGAAGACGTTAAGTTCGAGATGGCCCTGCATACCGCCGACTGTCACCGCCATGTGATTGCCGATGACCTGCGCTGCCACCATCGTCAGCATTTCGCATTGCGTCGGGTTGATCTTGCCCGGCATGATCGAGCTGCCGGGTTCGTTGGCGGGCAGGATCAGTTCGCCAAACCCGGCGCGCGGGCCGGAGCCGAGCAGGCGAATGTCGTTGGCGATTTTGGTGAGAGAGACGGCGAGGGTGTTGAGAATACCGGACAGTTCGACCAGCGTATCATGGCTGGCCAGCGCCTCGAACTTGTTGGGTGCGCTGACCCATGGAACACCACCGGTAAGAGCGGCCAATTCCATGCAAAAGTCTGAGCCGAAATTCAGCGGTGCATTGAGACCGGTGCCAACCGCCGTGCCGCCTTGTGCCAGCCGCGACAGCCGCGGCCAGATGCCAGCGATACGTGCGGCGCTGTCGTCAAGCATCGCAACATAGCCCGACATTTCCTGTCCCAGCGTGATCGGCGTTGCGTCCTGCATGTGGGTGCGGCCGATCTTGACCAAATCTGCCCATCCCTCGACATGCACGTCGAACGCCGCAGACAGTCGACGCACAGCTTTCAGCAGCCGGTCGCGCGCCGCCATGGCAATCGCGACATGCATCGCGGTCGGGAAACTGTCATTCGACGACTGGCTCATGTTGACATGGTCGTTGGGGTGAACCGGTGCCTTGCCGCCGCGCGTGCCAGTCAGCAATTCGTTGGCGCGGGCGGCAATGACCTCGTTGACGTTCATGTTTGTCTGGGTGCCGCTGCCGGTTTGCCAGATGGTCAGCGGGAATTGATCGTCGAGCTTGCCATCCATGATTTCCTGCGCTGCTGCTTCGATGACGTCGGCCAAGGCTGCTTCCAGCCCATGCTTCCGATTAACCCGCGCGGCGCATAGTTTGACCATAGCCAGCGCATGGGGGAGCGCGATCGGCATGCGCTCGTGCGGCGGGAAGGGGAAGTTGGCGATGCTCCGCTGGGTTTGCGCGCCCCAATATGCATTGGCAGAAACCTCGACCGGCCCCAGTGAGTCGGTCTCGGTCCGGCTCGTCATTTCTTGCGCCCGAAATCCACCGTTACCACGTTGGAGCCATCGTCGGCTTCAACGATCACCGGATCGTTTTGCGCCGAATCATGGTGCGGCAATTCGGTTTCGCTGGCCTCGACCTGAAATTGCAGGCCGAAATCGACCGACGGATCGACAAAGGCGGTGATCGCGGCAAAGGGCACGTGCAGCATCGATCCGACCTGATTGAACGACAGGCCAACCGAAAACCCGTCGGGCCGCACGCTCAAGTCCCAAAAGCGGTTTTCCAGCACAATCGTCATTTCGTCTGGGAATCGCTGCATCAGATGCACCGGGATATCGACGCCTGATGCCTGAGTCTTGAAGGTGATATAAAAATGATGGCCGCCGGGCAAAGTTCCGCCGGACGACTGGACTTCACCCAGCACCCGGCCGACGACAGCGCGCAATGCTTCCTGGACGATCTCGTCATAAGGGATCAAGCTGTCGGGCGGAGTTTCGTCGCTCATGCGCCGCTTGGTGGACAGGCGGGGCTTTGCGGTCAAGCGGAAAAAGGTCGGATTGCGCCTCTTCCCTGCCGCCGATAAGGGGGCAGCCATGCGCAACGCCATTATTAGCCGCGACACCCGCGAAACCCGAATCCGTATCGCCGTCGATCTCGATGGCACCGGCAACTATGCTATTTCAACCGGGATCGGCTTTCTCGACCATATGGTCGAGCAGCTGTCACGCCATTCGCTGATCGACGTGACGATGAAGGTCGCGGGCGACCTACATATCGACCAGCATCACACGGTCGAGGATTCGGCACTAGCGCTGGGGCAGGCGGTGTCCGATGCGCTTGGCGACCGCCGCGGGATCGTGCGCTATGGCCATGCCTACGCACCGATGGACGAGACGCTGTCGCGCGCTGCACTCGATATTTCGGGACGGCCGCATTTCGTTTGGAAATCGGGGTTTACCCAGGAAAAGCTGGGCGAAATGGACACTGAACTATTCAGCCATTGGTTCGCCAGTTTTGCGCAGACCGCAGGCATCACGCTGCACCTCGAAACCCTCTATGGTGAGAATAACCACCACATCGCCGAAAGCCTGTTCAAGGCACTGGCCCGCGCGCTGCGCGCCGCAGTCGCCATCGATCCGCGCGTCGCGGATGCGGTGCCATCGACCAAGGGGATTCTGGGCAAGGGCTCGCTCGACCCCGCGTGATGGCCGAGCGTATCGCCCTGATCGATTACGGCGCGGGTAATCTGCGATCGGTCTCCAATGCGCTCGCCGCGGCGGGAGCCGATGGCGTGACCATGACGGCCGATCCTGCCGTGGTTGCCACTGCCGACCGGATCGTGCTGCCCGGCGTCGGTGCCTTCGGTAATTGCATCGCGGCTTTGCGCGCCATCCCCGGCCTTGTCGCGGCGATGGAACGGAGGGTTAAGGACGATGGCGTCCCTTTCCTTGGCATCTGTGTCGGCATGCAATTGCTGGCCGACACGGGCGAGGAACATGGCGTACACAAGGGGTTGGGCTGGATCGGTGGCGCCGTTCGCGCAATGGCCCCGGCAGACCCGGATTCACGCGTGCCCCATATGGGCTGGAATAAAGTGCGGGTAAGTCCCGCCAAAACGCTGCTCGAGCCTGGCGAAGCCTATTTCCTGCACGGTTTTGAGTTAGCCGATTGCCCGCCGTCCGCCATTGCCGCGACCACCGATCACGGCGGACCGGTAGTTGCGGCGGTTGCTCGTGATTCCATCATTGGTGTCCAGTTTCATCCGGAAAAAAGCCAGCGTTATGGCATCGCTTTTCTGGAGAGGTTTCTTGCTTGGAAACCCTGACAATCTTTCCGGCAATCGACCTCAAATCCGGTCAGGTCGTCCGTCTGGCCGAGGGCGATATGGCGCGCGCCACCGTTTATGGTGATAATCCGGCGGCACAAGCGCTGGCATTTGCCGATGCGGGCGCGACCCATTTGCATGTCGTCGACCTGGATGGGGCGTTTGCCGGCAGCAGTGTCAACGGCGCTGCAGTCGAACATATCGTTGCCGCATTTCCCGGCCGGGTGCAGGTCGGCGGCGGTATCCGTGATCTCGCCGGGGTGAGGCGCTGGCTGGCGCTGGGCGTAGCGCGTGTGATCATCGGCACGGCCGCGCTCAAGAATCCGGATTTCGTGCGTCGCGCTGCGCGCGATTTTCCTGGCCGGATCGTTGTCGGCGTGGATGCCCGCGACGGTATGGTTGCCACCGAAGGCTGGGCCGATGTCTCCGACGTCAGCGTCATAGATTTGGCGCGCCGGTTCGAGGATGCAGGCGTCGCCGCACTGTTGTTTACGGATGTCGGACGCGACGGGATGTTGCGCGGCTGCAATGTCGAGGCAACGGTGGCGCTGGCCCGCGCCGTGACGATCCCGGTCATTGCATCCGGCGGGGTCGCCGACATCGGCGACATTCGCGCTCTGCTGCCGCATGTGGCGGATGGCATCGAAGGTGTGATTACCGGACGAGCGCTCTACGACGGGCGGCTCGATCTGGGCGAGGCGATCAGGGTTGCGAGTCCCTGCCTTCCAGCGAGGGGATTGGAGTTGGACGTGTGCGCTGACCAATCTCAATCTGGACACGTCCTGCCACCAACTGCTCCTCTGAAAGGGAGGGGGGAGCACGCATGACCGTCCGCATTCGCGTTATCCCCTGTCTCGACGTGAAAGACGGCCGGGTCGTCAAGGGCGTCAACTTCGTCGGTTTGCGCGATGCGGGCGATCCAGTCGAGGCAGCGAGAGCCTATGACGCCGCCGGGGCCGATGAATTATGCTTCCTCGACATCACCGCTAGTCATGAAGGACGTGGCACGCTGCTCGACGTGGTCGCACGAACCGCCGAGGTTTGCTTCATGCCGCTCACCGTTGGCGGCGGAATCCGTACCGCAGAGGACGCGCGCGCATTGTTGCTGAGCGGCGCAGACAAGGTTGCGGTCAACAGCGCAGCTGTCGCCCGGCCCGAGCTGGTCGCCGATATCGCGACACATTTCGGTAGCCAATGCTGTGTCGCCAGCATCGATGCACGCAATGTTGCGCCGAACCCGGACGGCAGCGCCAGGTGGGAAATCTTCACGCACGGCGGCCGCACCGCAACCGGAATCGATGCACTGGCCCATGCCATCCGTCTTGCGGAGCTTGGCGCAGGCGAACTGCTTGTCACCTCAATGGATCGCGATGGCACCCGCGATGGCTATGATCTGGCGCTGGTTCGCGCCATATCCGATGCCGTGCGCGTCCCTGTCATCGCATCGGGCGGGGTAGGCACGCTTCAGCACCTCGTCGAGGGCATTACACAAGGCGGAGCGAGCGCGGTACTTGCCGCATCGATTTTCCATTTCGGCGAGGCCAGCATTGCCGATGCGCATGGGGCGCTGGCAGCGGCGGGGTTGCCGGTGCGGCACCCCATTGACACAGTAGCGCCCAGGGGCTGACAAGATCGGCATGAACGACCGCTTTGCCGACCTTGAAGCCATCATTACCGACCGCCTTGCCGCGCACGATGAACAGGCAAGCTATGTTGCCAGCCTGGCTGCCAAGGGCTTGTCCAAAGTCGCCCAGAAAGTCGGCGAGGAGGCGGTCGAAACCGTCATTGCCGCTCTGGCCGAAGCCGATGACGCTCTGGTCGGCGAAGCCGCCGACCTGATCTTTCACCTCACCCTGCTGCTTAAACTACGCGGCCTTGGTCTCGATGCTGTCGCCGCCGAACTTGCTCGCCGCCATGGCGTTTCGGGGAAGGTGGAGAAGGCGACCAGAAGCCCGGTTCCTTAAGTCCCAGCCGCGTTTGCTTGCAAACGGGAAAGGCGAGACAAGCAGCCGCGTTTGCTTGCAAACGGGAAAGGCTAGACAAAATGCCCATCGACGCCACGCTGCCCTATGACAACACTAACCTCTTCGCCCGCATCCTGCGTGATGAAATACCGGCGACGCGGGTGTATGAGGATGATTGGGCAGTCGCGTTCCTTGACATCAACCCGCAATCACCAACCCACATCCTGGTTGTTCCGCGCGGCTCCTATGTCAGTTGGGACGATTTTACGGCATATGGCAGCGACACCGAGGTCGCGGGCTTCGTCCGCGCGGTTGGCCATATCGCCCGTGCGGCGGGGCTGACTGCGCCCGGCTATCGCCTGATCGCTAACATCGGGCTCGACGCGCATCAGGAGGTGCCGCACCTGCATGTCCATATCATGGCGGGGCGTCCGTTGGGGCCGCTCCTGGCGCGTTAGGCACCGGGTAGCGATTGATAAGGCTGGCGCGTCATGCGGCCAATAACGCCTTGCACCTGTCGGATGTGCCGTTAGGTTCGCGCCACCGAAGCGACACAGGCCGGACAACCGGTCGAGAAGGGGAATACATGGCGACAGTACCGGAGCGCAGCATCATTCAAAAGATGTTCGCGCGAAAAACGATTGCGCAGGTTCAACGGGAGTCCGCCAACAGCGAATTGAAACGCTCGCTGGGCAAATGGAACCTCCTGCTGCTCGGCGTCGGCTGCATCATCGGGGCCGGGATTTTCGTGCGCACCGGCAGCGCGGCAGCGCTGCATGCCGGGCCTGCGGTCATGCTGTCGTTCGTCGTCGCCGGGATTGTCTGTGCTTTTGCCGGGCTATGCTATGCGGAACTCTCCTCGACCCTGCCAGTATCCGGTTCGGCCTACACCTACAGCTACACGACCCTGGGCGAATTCGTCGCCTGGATCATGGGGGCGTTGCTGTTGCTCGAATATGGGCTTGCCGCATCAGTCGTCGCGGTCGGGTGGGCGGGCTATGTCGTCAGCCTGCTTGGCGATTTCGGCCTCGTCATCCCCCCTGAACTGACCGGGCCGACCGGTCAGGTATTGATGCGCGACGGTTTGCCAGTGCTGGTCAACGGCGCACCCGTTACCGCGCTGTTCAATTTGCCCGCTTTCCTGATCTGCATGGCACTGGCCTGTCTGCTGCTGGTTGGCGTGTCGGAATCAGCCCGGGTGAACAACATCATCGTCGCGATCAAGGTAAGCGTGCTCACTGCGTTCATCCTGGTTGGCGGCTACATCGTGCTTAGTAATTTCAGCGAGCTGGTGGCGACCAATTGGACGCCGTTCATTCCCGAAAATACCGGCGACGGCCAGTTCGGCGTCGATGGGATCATGCGCGCCGCCTCGATCGTGTTCTTCGCCTATATCGGCTTTGAAGCGGTTTCGACCGCGGGCCAGGAAGCCAAGGATCCCAAGCGCGACATGCCGTTCGGCATCATCGGGTCGCTGGTCGTCTGCACCGTCATCTATATGCTGGTCGCCGCGATCATGACGTTGCTCGTCCCTTATGGTTCGCTCAACGTGCCCGATCCGGTTGCAGTGGTTGTCGACAGCTTTGGCCCGCAATGGGGCTGGCTGGCAAAGATCATCAAGGTTGGCGCGATCATCGGCCTCACTTCGGTGGTGCTGGTGCTGATGTATGCGCAGACGCGCATTTTCTATACAATGGCGCGCGACGGACTACTCCCCAAGATCTTCAGCAAGGTGCATCCGAAGTTCCAGACGCCCTATGTCAACACCATGCTGGTCGGCACTATCACGGCGGTAGCGGCGGGCTTCTTCGACATCAACGTGCTCGGCGATATGACGTCGGTCGGCACGCTGGCCGCGTTCGCCATCGTTTGCCTATCGGTGATCTATCTGCGCCGCGCCGCGCCTGAGCTTCCGCGCGGCTTCAAAGTGCCTTTCTATCCCGTAACGCCGGTGCTTGGCATCCTGTCATGCGGTTATCTGATCACCTCGGTGCCCAACGACATATTGATGCTCTTCTTCTATTTTCTTGCGGCAATGATCCTGCTCTATTTCATCTATGGGATGCGCAATTCCAACCTGCAACATGACCAGATGATGGACGATGCGCCCGATATGGGAGAGTTCCCCGGTCCCGTCATCGACTGACCTTCGGGTTCTTCTATCGCAAGGGAGCGGGGCAGCGATGCTCCGCTCTTTTCGTTGCCCTTCCTTCTGGTAAACGAGCGCGGCTAGCCGCGCGGGATCGGGCGGCGTGGCGGGTTGGGGCGAGTGAAAAGCTTGCCGTGCTCCCCCCACAGAACAAAGCCTAAGGCAAGGACCCCGCACACCAGATAGCCCTGCGCCAGCGGCAGCGTGCTGCCATCATAGGCCGCACCGATTGCCCCGCCGATGACCGCCGATATCAATGTTCGCGCCGCGTTCTGGAACGATGAGGCTGACCCTGCGACATGGCCGAACGGTTCCATGGCGATGCTCGAGAAATTGGCACCGATGAAGCCGATCATGCTCATCGTCAGGGTCAGCACGATCAGAAATCCGACGAGTGTCTCGCCGCTGTCCGACATCCACCATTGCGCACTCGACAAGAAGATGAAGGCGATCAGCGCGGCCTGCGCCACCCGGCGTGCGCCGAAGCGCAGCACCAGTCGCGCGTTGCTGTAATTGGCGACCGCGATCCCGGCGGCAACGCAGGCAAAGGCATAGCTGAAGATATCGGCGCGCCCGAATGTGCCAGCGATGATCTGTTGCGAGCTGTTGAGGAAGCCAAAATTGGCGCCCATCGCGATCGCGCTGCCCAGCATGTAGGCCATCGCCTGACGATGCGTCGCAATCTTTGCCCAGCTGCGGGCCAGAGGCCCAGGCTGAATCGGCGCGGCATCGGCGGGGTCGAGCGTTTCGGGCAGGCGTACATAGACCCATGCCGCCATCGCCGCGCCCATTGCGGCGAGCAGCAGGAATATCCACCGCCATTCGGCAACCCACAGCACGGCCTGGCCGACCGTCGGCGCGACGATGGGCACCACCATGAAGACAAGGAATATCATGCTCATCAGTCGCGCCATTTCGTCGCCCGAAGTACGGTCGCGAACGATGGCGGTGGCGACGACGCCCATCGCCGCGCCGAACAGGCCGTGCGTCACCCGCATCGCCAGCATCATCGGCCAGTTGACCGACAGTCCGGCAATCAGTGCCGACACTATGTAGCCCGCGAGCGCCCACAGCACGACCTTGCGCCGCCCGAACCTGTCGGCGAGCGGACCATGGACCAGCGAGCCAATGCCCAGACCGATGAAATAGAGCGAGATCACCAGTTGCTGGTCGTTGGCACCGGGCGCGCCGAGTGCTTCGGCAATCGCAGGCAGCGCCGGGAGCATCGCGTCGATAGCCAGCGCATTCAATGCCATCATCAGCGCCATCATCGCCACGAATTCGCGCTGCGGCAGGGGCGTGCGGCCGGGGGTGGATGCCGCTGTTGCGGTTTCGGGCGGAGGATCGATGGGGGAGGACATGGGCGGGCGATGCCACATCGCGCCCGCACGGGAAACCCGCTTGGCAGGACAGGCGCGGCTGCTATGGCAGCGCGATGCCGCATTTCCGCCCCGCCAGTTGCTGCTGCTGCCTGTTTGTCGCGCTCCTGCTCCCGCTGTCGCCGGTACTGGCACAGGATGATGCAGCCGCTGACGATGGCGACGATATCGTGGTTACTGTCTTGCCGCCGCCGCCCGCTGCCGGGGCCTATGGCGGACGGACCATCGATGGTTCGACGATCGATGCAACCGCATCGGGACGGATTGAGGAGGCGCTGGCGCGTATTCCCGGGTTCCAGCAGTTCCGCCGGTCCGACAGCCGATCGGCCAATATCTCGGGCCAGGGCATCACGCTGCGTGCGATCGGCGGCAATGCATCAAGCCGCACCTTATTGTTGTTCGACGGGGTGCCGGTAGCTGACGCCTTTTTCGGGTTCGTGCCGTTCACAGCCCTGCCATCGGGTGCGATTGCTTCGGCCCGGGTCACGCGCGGATCGGGAGTCGGGCCGTTCGGAGCGGGGGCGGTGGCCGGAACCATCGAGCTGCTGTCGCGCCCGCCCGATAGCCGCCCGCGCTTCGACCTCGCGGCTGCACTGGGCAGCAGTGCCGCCCGGGAAGCTGCGCTGGGTATCGCGCTGCCGCTGGGCGCCGGGCATATCACGCTGGATGTGAGGCACGATGCAGGCGACGGGTTCTTCACCACGCCAGCCGACCAGAGGGTCGCCGCGACCGTAGCGGCGCGGTATGCGGCGACCCATGTTGCCCTGTCGGCAGCGATCCCGGTGGCGGCCAGCGCTACGCTGCAGCCGCGTATCGCCCTGTTCCGCGACGATCGCACGCTGCGCTTTGCCGGAGCAGACAATAGCGCCGAAGGGGTCGATGCCTCGCTGCGGCTTGTGGCCGGCGGGCGCTGGCCGCTCGAGGCGCTGGCTTATATCCAGATGCGCGACTTTGCGAGCGTGGTGGTCAGTTCGACCAGTTTCCGGCCGACGCTCGATCAGCGCGCAACACCGACCACCGGCTGGGGTGGCAAGCTGGAAGTGCGTGCACCGGGCAGCGCGTCGGCCTTGCTGCGGTTCGGCGCGGATGTACGCGGCGCCGACGGGCGCGCCGATGAAGATGTGCTGTCGGCGATCAGCGGCGCGCGGACGCTGACCCGGCGCAGCGGCGGGCGCAGTCTGGTCATCGGCGGCTTTGTAGAGGGCGATGCCCTGCTGGGTCCGTTGTCGCTGACCGCCGGGGCGCGGATCGATCACTGGCGGCTTGATGCGGGCTTTGCCGAGGAAATCCGGCCCGATGGCAGCACCCAGCTCGACGCCCGTTTTGCGACACGCAGCGGCACCATCCCGTCGGTGCGCGGCGCGGCGGCGTGGCGTGTAGCCGATGCCATGACGGTTCGCGCATCGGCCTATACGGGCTTTCGCGTGCCGACGCTGAACGAGCTGTACCGCGGCTTCACCGTGTTTCCGGTGGTGACCAGAGCCAATGCCGCGCTCGATCCCGAGCGGGTGCGCGGGATCGAGGCGGGAGTGGAAATCGTGCCAGCAGGCGGGTTGACCATCGACATCACCGCATTCGACAACCGGCTGCGCGATGCCATCGCCAATGTCACCATCGGGGCCAATGTGCGGCAGCGGCGCAATGTCGCCGCCATCGCGGTGCGCGGGCTGGAGGCGACGGTCGGGGTGGTGCGCGGCGCGTGGCGACTGGATGGCGGCTGGGCGTATAGCGATGCGCGGGTGCAGGCGGCAGCAGGCGATAGCGCCGCCGCGCCGCTCGACGGGTTGCGTCCGGCGCAGACGCCGCGGCACAGCGGTTCGGCGACGATTGGCTGGGCGAAAGCTGGCTGGCTGGCGCAGATCGGCGTGCGGCATACCGGCGCTGCATTCGAGGACGACCGCAACAGCGACCGGCTGCCCGCCGCAACCACCATCGATGCGCTGGTTCGCGTGCCGATCGGCGGCGGGTTCGCACTGGTCCTGCGCGCCGAAAATCTGGCCGATGAAACCGTCGTGACACGCAATGCGGCAGGGTCGATCGACCTTGGCGCGCCGCGCATCTTGTGGGCGGGCTTGCGCTGGAGCGGCGGATGATGTTTCCTGCCCCCCATCGCTGACCGGAGATCTGCCGAACCATGGAAACCGCCACTTATTCACGCGTCGCCCGCTGGCTGCACTGGGCGATCGGGCTGCTGATCATCGGCAATCTGATCGGCGGTCTGGCGCATGATGTCGCGCCGCAGCTGATCATGCCGCTGCACAAGTCGACCGGGCTGCTGATCCTGGCGCTGACACTGGCGCGGATCGCCTGGCGGCTGACGCATCGCCCGCCCGCTTTCCCGGCGGCGATGGCGGGGTGGGAGCGGGCGCTGGCCGCCACGACCCATGGGGCATTTTATGCCCTGATGCTGACGATCCCGGTTTCAGGCTGGATCATGGCATCGGCGGGCGACCGGCCGCTCGATTTTTTTGGCCTGTTCCCGGTGATGAAGTTCGATGTCGTGCGGGAATCGGCGCTGTGGGAAATCGCGCATGAAGGGCATGAACTGCTCGGCTTTGCGATGATCGGCCTGCTGGTGCTGCACATCGCGGCGGCATTGCGCCACCGGTTCGTGCTGAAGGACGGCGTGCTGGCGCGGATGCTGGGGTAGGTTGCGCCACCCTGCCGGACGTCAAGTCCACCAAGTCCACACCAGATTTATTGCTTAAAGCGACAAAGGATACGCGTGCGGGGCATGCGATTGTCTCCTTTGTCGCTTTAGCGCGCGTATCGCTGCGCTGCGTTTTCGGGTCGGGAATCACAATGTCAAAGAGCCGGACGAAGTATAGAACATAGCATGAACAGCTGATGATGGCCAGCGGTTTTCTGGCGGGTGTTGGGGGAGGGTTTGCGGCTGTGTTGCGGGTCGCGGCTTCGGGGACAAGGGGTTGGCGCCAAACCGCCAAGCGTTTGGCGGGAACAGCGCGGCTATGTGATATTGTGTCCCCGGAATTTGACATGCTTACCACGTGAGCGAAAAGCGGGACCCCGGGTCAAGCCCGGGGTGACGGGACTTTTTGGCTGGCCGTGTCCGAGGAGTTTGCGGTCGTTGCAGGGCCAATAGATCTGATGCAAACCCTGCCGTCGCCCCGCACGTGATGCGGGGCCTGGCTTTCGCCCTCAATCGTCATCCGGAAACCATTGGTCCCAAAGATCATGCGAGTCGGGGTTGTCCGATTAGTTCAGCGCTATTTTCCTCGGCCGTTTCCATTTCTTGACCAGCTTTTCACGCGCAATAGCGTCGACGATCTCTTCATGGCGCTCGACATTGACGAGGCGCAGCTTGCCGAAATCCGCGACATGGGTTGAACCCGTGCCTTCGCGATGGCGATGGATGCGGGTGGCACTATTGGCAGTGACGCGACCATATATGCCACGGCGATAGCGGTTCGCCATGATGTAAACACTGCCGCCCTTCGCCATTTCGCCTAATCGCAAACGCTGGCAGCAAAGAAAAGACAAGCCCAGCATCAAGTGCGGGGCGACGAGGGTGGAATGGCAAGGTCCAACGAGATTTCAAACATTGGCAGCTGAACTTGCTAGCTCTGACCTGTCCCTCATTCATCATCGCCCCATGCTTGATACGGGGCCAGGCTGTCTTTGCGCTTGCGAAGCGCAGCCATCCGCCGGACAGAGAAAAGCCAGGCCCCACATCACGTGCGGGCGACGAGGGTGGGATGGCAAGGTCCGATAAGATTCCGGTCGTAGCTCAGCGAAAAAGTCGCTTTCGAAAGCCGACGTTAGTTCACAAGTGCAGTGCTCATTTGCACACTGATTGCGGTCAGGTTATTGCAGCGGTCGGCCGCCTCTTGTACAATCCCATCATTGATCGTCGTGCCATTGTCATATGCTGCGATAACGCTCGGTGAAATAGCCCGTGAAACAAGGTCAATCCATGGAACTGAATACCAGTTGCTCAAAGGATTAAGCGGTCGGCCCTTTACTTTGGTAGAGTAAGCCGCCTGCCCCCATGAGACAGCAAGCGGTTCTTCAAGAAGCCAAAACGGCATTATCCTCGCAGGAATTGGGCATGCAGCCAAGAACTGAGCCGTGAGCCTCTGCTTTTGCTCGATTGGCTGCTGCATCGACACGAAATGCGCAAATTCGTGGATGACCGTTTCGTCCCATTCCGAAGCAATTACCTCTGCCCCAAATGGTGAATGTATAAGGAAATAGCGACCCGCAACGACATGGGCGGAAGATTTTGAGCCCGGCGGGTAGCGCGTGAAAAAGATCGTGAAATTACCGCTTGTTTCTACACCGTAAAATTGACTCATTCGATTTACAAATGCCGAGACTGCATCTGTTGAAAGCAAGCTATTGAGTTCGGTCGCGCCATCGACAAGCGCCTCGTTATCTCTAATTAAAAGTTGCCACTTAGGGGCAAAATGCGAATAGAATCTGCGCAGCATGTCAGCATCTGCCGGTGTCATCGACAGATTAAGGTTACGTAAGGCACCACTGACGCTACTTTGCGTCAAGAAAAACGCAGCAAGCGGGTCGCTTACCGCATTGTCTGAGACAAAAATACCGTCAGCAGGCGTGTTGATCATCGTTTTATTGCGATATTCGCTGTAAAGATCGGCCATAGCCTGGTCTCTTTCTGACCATCCGAAACGATCCGTCCATTCGGCGCGATAAGCCGGGTCTGTAAACCCTTTTTCCCACTCGCTGACGTTGTCCATTAGGCTGAATAAATCGACTGCCTCGCTGTAAGACACGGAAAATCTCACTTCTGCGCGCAGTAACGCCGGTGCAAAAAAGAGAACGAGAGCAAGGAGAAGCGATCGAATTTTCATCGCTTTTTCATACATGCTGCGGCAAAAAAATACAGACAATAAGGTCCGGTTTCTGCTCGAACCTGCTTTCGAGCCGACTGTCCGCTCCCCCCGACAAGCCTGCCGCAAGTTACCTCCCCAGTCACACGTCCAAATTCGCCACGTCGAGTGCGTTGTCGACGATGAATTCGCGGCGGGGTTCTACTTCTTCGCCCATCAGGCGGGTGAAGATGTCGTCGGTTACGTCGGCGGTTTCGAGCGTGACCTGGAGCAGGGTGCGGTGGCCGGGATCGAG
>JANNMK010000070.1:0-2361 GCA_031397785.1 Sphingomonas sp.
GCCGCGACGACCCCTTCGCCGATCGCCGCCCGCGCATCGGCCACGCCGGCGATGCCTATTCGCTGCTTTCGGGGCTATGGGTCGATATCGAAAACGGCACCGGCGTCGCCTATTTCCTGACCGAAAGTCCAGAAACCGACGCGCCGGCCGGCACCCGCTCCGCCTTCAAGGCCTCGGAAGAAGCCCTCATCACCGCCGCTGGCCTCGAAGCCACCACCCTCGCCCCGCGCCGCTGAGCCGGGGGCACGCCGCCTGGCCACCTTACTGGCTATGCGGCCCCTGCAGCCAGCCGACAGTCGCCGCGTTCATCACGGTATAGACGCCATACAGGCACAGCGCGATGAACCAGCTGCTGTCGGCCAGTACCAGCGCACCGAGCAACAGGGCGAATTCCAGCACATAAGTCGCATGCCGCCCCAGCGCCCGGCGGATCGCCCCGGTCGCCGCCTCGACCAGCGGATGCCCGCTCTCCAGCATCCAGCGGTGCATCGCGAAATTGCCCATCCCGGCGATCAATATGGCGATGACGGCGATGATCATCGTTACGCTATGCCGCCTCGCCCCCACCCCGTCCATTGGCCTTCGGACCGTAGGCGGTAGGCGGCACCAAGGGCAGCCAGCCCCGCGCCCAGGCGGCTCACGCCCCGGCCAGCAAGGCCTGTTCGGCGATCTTGCGCTTCCACAGCATCGGCGCTGTCACATGGACATTCTCGCCGCTGCTGCTCACCGCGACCGTCACCGGCATGTCCCGGACCGTGAATTCATAGATCGCTTCCATGCCGAGGTCGGCAAAGCCCACCACCTCGGCCTTCTCGATCGCTTTCGCCACCAGATAGGCCGCGCCGCCGACCGCCATCAGATAGGCAGACCCATGCGCCGCGATGCTCGCGGTCGCCGCCGGACCGCGTTCGGCCTTGCCGACACTGGCGAGCAGGCCGAGGTCGAGCATCATGTCGGAAAAACTGTCCATTCGCGTTGCGGTGGTCGGTCCCGCCGGACCCACTGCCTCACCCGCCACCGGATCGACCGGCCCGACATAATAGATCACCCGCCCGGCGAAATCGACCGGCAGCGTCTCCCCCCGGCCCAGCATGTCGGCGATCCGCTTGTGCGCCGCGTCGCGCCCGGTCAGCATCCGCCCGTTAAGCAGCAGCCGGTCGCCCGCCCGCCAGCCCGCAACCTCGGCCGCCGTCAGCCTGTCGAGATCGACGCGGATTGCCGCCTTGTCCGGCGTCCACTGGACATCGGGCCATTCCTCGAGCTTCGGTGCCTCCAGAAAAGTCGGCCCTGATCCGTCGAGCGTGAAATGCGCGTGCCGCGTCGCCGCACAATTGGGGATCATCGCCACCGGCTTTGATGCCGCATGCGTCGGCCAGTCGATGATCTTGACGTCGAGCACGGTGGCGAGCCCGCCCAGCCCCTGCGCGCCGATGCCCAGCGCATTGACCCTGTCGTGCAATTCGATGCGCAGCTCCTCGATCGGGCTCCGCGCCCCGCGCGCCTTCAGCTCCGCCATGTCGATCGGCGCCATCAGGCTCTGTTTGGCCAGCACCATCGCCTTTTCCGCCGTGCCGCCGATGCCGATGCCCAGCATCCCCGGCGGGCACCACCCCGCGCCCATCTGCGGCACCATCTCCAGCACCCAGTCGACGATGCTGTCACTGGGGTTCATCATCTTGAATTTGGACTTGTTCTCGGACCCGCCGCCCTTCGCCGCGACGTCGATCTCGACCGTGTCGCCTGGCACCATCTCGACGTGCAGCACCGATGGCGTATTGTCGCGGGTATTGACCCGGGTGAACGCCGGATCGGCAAGGATCGATGCGCGGAGCTTGTTTTCGGGGTGCAGATAGGCCCGCCGCACGCCCTCGTCGATCACCTGCTGCAGGCTGCGCGGCGAACCCAGCCGGCAATCCTGGCCCCAGCGTACGAACACCGTGACGATGCCGGTATCCTGGCAGATCGGCCGATGCCCCTCGGCGCACATCCGGCTGTTGGTCAGGATCTGTGCGATTGCATCCTTGGCCGCCGGCCCCTGCTCGGCGTCATAGGTGCGACCCAGCGCGCGGATGTAATCCATCGGGTGGAAATAGCTGATATATTGGAGAGCATCGGCAACGCTGGCGATCAGATCGTCTTCACGGATGGTGACGGCGGGCATGGCACGGTCCTGACTGCTGCAGCCCGGTATCGCGGGCCTCTGCGGCCCTAAGCCGATGCCATCGGCCCATCAAGCGGAGCATTTGCCGCCCGGCGGCGTTAGGCCCCGCACTCCCCCCAGCAACCCATACACCGATCAGGAGCCGACAGCATGGAAGACCCCCGCATCTGGGAATTTGAGGAAAGCCTGTGGAAGGCGAG
>JANNMK010000096.1:0-3215 GCA_031397785.1 Sphingomonas sp.
GAGCTTGAGCTTGGTGCCGACTCCGTCATTGGCTGCGACCAGCAACGGATCGGTAAAGCCCGCCGCGCGCAAATCGAAGAAGCCGCCGAAGCCGCCGAGGTCGGCATCCGCACCGGGGCGCCGTGTCGCCCTGGCCAGCGGAGCGATGGCGCGCACCAGGGCATTGCCAGCGGCGATCGACACACCCGCCCGAGCATAAGTGTAGGGCGCATTTTGCAGGGGTTTGTCGGTCATTTGCTGCTGCTAGCCAAGTCGGGGGTGGATTTCCATGGCGATATCGCCAAAAGAACGCGGGTGCAGACCCCGTGGTCATCCCCAACCGATCCGGCCCGTCGTTTCAGGCGCTGGATGCTGCTGCCGCTCGGCCTGGCGCTGGTCGGTGGCGGCGCGATGGTGGTCGCCCAGATCGAGCCTGGCGACCGCGGCATTCCGCCGATCAACAGCAGCAACGACCTGATGGTCACTGGCGTGCGTGTCGATGTGACCGGCAGCAATGCCGACGAAGCGCGCTTTGCCGGCTGGCAGCTGGCGCAGCGCAAGGGCTGGGAAGCGCTGTTCAAGCAGATCAATGGTGGAGCGAGCGCGCCCGGCCTCCCTGATTCGACGCTGAACGGCATCGTTTCCGCGATCGTCGTCGAGCGCGAGCAGATCGGGCCGGGGCGCTATATCGCGACATTGGGCGTGCAGTTCGACCGGGCGCGGGCCGGGCAGATCCTCGGCATTTCGGGGCGGATATTCCGCTCTCCGCCGCTGCTGGTGCTGCCGATCATCTATGAAGGGGGTGTGCCGCAGGCGTTCGAGCAGCGCAGCGAATGGCAGCGGGCCTGGGCGCAGTTCCGCACGTCCGACAGCAGCATCGATTATGTCCGCACCGCAGGGACGGGCCCTGACCTGCTGCTGCTCAACGCCGGGCAGGCGCGGCGGCGCAACCGCGCCTGGTGGCGCGAGATCCTCGATCAATATGGCGCTTCGGACGTGCTCATCCCGTCGGCGCGGATCGAAAGACTATGGCCTGGCGGGCCGATTACCGGCTATTTTGCGGCGCGCTATGGTCCCGATAACGAGCTGATCGGCGGGTTCACGCTGACAGCGCGGTCGCCGGCCGGATTGCGCGCGATGATGACCGAAGGGGTGCGACGCATCGATGCGCTCTATGTCGGCGCTCTTGCCAATGGTCGGCTGCGTACCGACCCGTCGCTGATCATCGAAGCCCCGGTTGCACCTGAGGAAATCGAGACGCCGGCGCTGGTGACGACGGACCTGCTGACCGGCGGCGACAGCGCCGATGACGCTTTGCCGACGACGGCGGCGCCATCGAGCGGCGATTTTTCGGTGCAGGTCGAAACCCCCGATGCGAGCGCGGTGCTGGCGGTCGAAGCATCGCTGCGGTCACTCGGCGGGGTCGAATCGGCGAACACCAGCAGCGTCGCGATCGGCGGGGTATCGGTCGTCCGGCTGCGCTACCGGGGCGATGCCGCCGCACTGCGGGCGGCACTGTCTGCGGCGGGATGGCGGGTTGCCGAAAGCGGCGGGACGTTCCGCATCACTCGATGACCGGGCCTGTCGAGCCGGACGCAGGGCGCGACCTGTTCGGCCAGGCGGTCGCGCAATCGGCGCGCGTCCGGCAATTGCCGCTGCCGCTCGCCTGGCATGGTGATGGCGGGTCGGCGTCAGTGCGCTTTCTGACCGGCCCGAGCAACGCCGATGCGGTGCGCCATATCGAACGTTTTGCCGACTGGGGAGCGCCCGCCACGGTGCTGATCGGCCCGCCGGGTTCCGGTCGGTCGACGCTGGCCGCGCTGTTCGTCGCTGCGGGCGGCGGGACCGTGGTCGATCCGCTGGCCGGGGCCGATGAGGAGGCGCTGTTTCATGCATGGAACAGGGCGCAGGCCGATGGCACCAAGCTGTTGATCGTCGCGGACAGTGCAGCAGCGTTGAGCGCCGTTGGTCTGCCTGACCTAGCCACGCGGCTGGCGACCGCGCCGGTGGTCGGCATCGGCGCGCCCGATCCCCGGCTGATGCGCGATCTGATCGATCATCTGCTGGTGCGGCGCGGCCTGCATCCGGCACCGCAGACGGCGGCCTATGTCGCCGCGCGCATCGACCGCAGCTATACCGCGCTGCATGCCGCGGTGGCGGCGATCGACCGCCATGCCCTGGCGGGCGGGACGCAGCCGGGAATACGCGCCGCGCGCACTGCCCTGATCGCCGCAGGTCTGTATGATGCCGACACTATCGACAGCGATTCGCCGGAGCCCGTGTGACCGACAGCCAAGCCGCCAGTGCGCCGATTGCCAATGCGCCGATTGCCAATGCGCCGGACCGCGCGCCCCCGGCATCCGCGCACCCGGCATCCGCGCCAGACGTGCGCCAGCGCTATTTCAATCGCGAACTGTCGTGGCTGGCCTTCAACCGGCGGGTGATGGAGGAAGCACGCAATCCCGCGCACCCGCTGCTTGAGCGGCTGCGCTTTCTGTCGATCTCGGGCAACAATCTCGATGAATTTTTCATGGTCCGGGTGGCGGGCATCAAGGCGCATCAGTTGCAAGGGATCGAGGAACGTTCCCAGGATGGCCTGACCCCGACGCAGCAACTGGTGTCACTGGCTGCCGCATCGCAGCAACTGGTCGCCGAACAGCAGGCGGAATGGCCGGGGCTGGCCCATGATCTGCGGGCCACCGGCATCGAGGTGATCCACGATGTCGCCGGCGCGCTGCACTATCGGGCCGAGCTTGCCGCGCATTTCATCAGCCAGATTTTCCCGATCCTCACGCCGCAAGCGCTCGACCCCGCTCACCCGTTTCCGTTCATTCCCAACAAGGGGCTGGCGGTGATTTTCGACCTGGTGCGGCACAGCGATGGTGAGGCGGTGCGCGAACTGGTGATGATCCCGCCGACGCTGCCGCGTTTTTTCCGGATGCCCGGGCAAAAGGCGGTCTATGTCGCGGTCGACACGCTGGTTTCGCTGTTCGCCGATCTATTGTTTCCGGGCTTTACGGTCATGGCGCATGGCCGTTTTCGCGTCATTCGTGACAGCGATCTGGAGCTCGAGGAGGAGGCCGAGGACCTCGTCCAGCATTTCCGCACCGCGATCCGCCGCCGCAGGCGCGGGCGGAACGTCCTGTTCGAATTCGATGCCGACACCCCCGAACCACTGGTCGTGGAATTGATCGACGAGGCTGACGGGCCGGGTCCCGAGGGCCTGCGGCACAACG
>JANNMK010000107.1:0-3391 GCA_031397785.1 Sphingomonas sp.
TCTCTGCCTTCCCCTAGCGCAAACGCTAGCGGCTACTTCACCCGTTCGACATGCTCGAATTCGAGCTCGACCGGCGTGGCGCGGCCGAAGATCGATACCCCGACCTTGACCCGCGACTTGTCGAAATCCAGTTCCTCGACGATGCCGGTAAAGCTGGTGAACGGCCCGTCGAGCACCTTGACCTGATCGCCGATTTCATAATCGATGCGGATTTCCTGCTTGGGTCTCAGCGCGGCATCGTCCTTGATGTTCAGCATCCGCATCGCTTCGGATTCGCGCACCGCCTGCGGCTTGCCCGCGACACCAAGGAAGCCTGTGACCTTGGGCGTGTTGCGGATCAGGTGATAGACATCGTCGGTCATGTCGAGCTTGGCGAGGACATAGCCCGCCATCGACGTGCGCTCGCTGTGCACCTTTTTGCCGCGCTTGATTTCGGTCACGGTCTCGGTCGGAACCTCGATGGTCTCGACGAGGGCGGCAAGGCCCATGCGCTCGGCTTCGGTCAGGATCGCGTCGCGAACCTTGTTCTCGAAACCCGAATAAGCATGGATGATGTACCAGCGCGCCATATGTTCTCGCTTATGTCCTGTGATCTTCTAAAACTGTGGCGTCAGCCGGCGAACGACAGGAGCCAGCGGACCAGCGCACCGAACGCGCTGTCGATGCCCAGAAAGAAGATGGCAAGGATGGTCGTCATGATCAGCACCATGATCGCAGTCATCATCGTCTCGCGCGGCGTCGGCCACACGATCTTGCTGGCTTCTGCCCGGACCTGACGGACGAATTCGCCCGGAGTGGTCTTTGCCATCGTCTCTTCCTTCATATCGCACTGCGGCAGCGGATGGTCCCGCTTCGCCTCTGCGACATATGGGCCGCTGCCGACCCGAATAAAGCCCCTGGACATGTGCGCCTATGATAACGCGCAAATGGCAAATCTCCGCCCGCCCCTCCCCCGCGCTTTTTTGGCGGGAGTGAGTGCGGCCGGTGGCTTTGCCTGTCCGAATGCGCCGCTACCTAGCGGCGTCGCGCCGTGCTTGCAAGGCTGGCAGGGGCAGTCGGACTCGAACCTACGACCCTCGGTTTTGGAGACCGATGCTCTACCAACTGAGCTATACCCCTAAGGTCAGCCTTGCGAGGGGCGCGGCTTAGCGGGCGACAACGGATTCGGCAAGCGGGCGATCGCCCCCCCGCCCCGGCCGTCACCCCGCCGGTTTCAATATCTCCATCGCCAGGCTCGCCAGCGCTTCGGATGCGGTCGCCACCACCGCTTGCGCATCGGGCGCCCAGATCGGCGAATGCAGCGATGGCAGCGGGGTGCCATTGGCCTGCGCCGCCTGCCATTCGGCCAATGGCGTGCCACCGACCCAGAATATCAGCGTCTTGATGCTGGTGTCGGCGCGATAGAAATTGCCGAAATCCTCGGCCCCCATCGACGGCGGTACCGCCATGACCCGCGCCTCACCGAACTGACGGCGCAGCTGCGCTGCCATCGCTTCAGTAAAGTCCGGACTGTTGTACGTCGCATTGGCGGCTTGCGTCGCATCGACCATCACTTCGGGCATGCGGTCTTCGGCGATACCCGCCGCAATCGCCTCGCCGCGCGCGACCCGGCGTATGCCCTCGATCAGCATCGCCCGCGTCGTGTCGCGATAACTGCGCACCGTCAGTTGCAACCGGGCCTCGTCGGGAATGATATTGTGCCGCGTGCCTGAATGGAAACTGCCCACCGTAACCACAGCGGCGTCCTGCGGATCGACATTGCGGCTGACGATCGACTGCAACCCGTCGACGATCCGCGCGCCCAGGAGCACGGTATCGCGGGTGTTGTGCGGATAGGCTCCGTGGCCGCCCACGCCATGCACCACCACGTCGACCGTATCGACATTGGCCAGCGCGAACCCCGATGTATAGCCCAGCATCCCGGCCGGAAATCCGGCTGCGTCGTGAAACGCGATGGCATGCGTCGGCTTGGGAAAGCGGGTGAACAGCCCGTCGGCCAGCATCGCATCGGCACCGCTTACGCTCTCCTCGGCCGGCTGGCCGATCATCACCAGCGTCCCCGACCACCGGCTCTTGTTGGCCGACAACAGCCGCGCCGCGCCGATCCAGCCGGTCATGTGCGTATCATGCCCGCACGCGTGCATCACCCCCGTCTCGACCCCGGCGGGCGTCGTCACCCGCACCCGGCTGGCGTACGCCAGGCCGGTCGCTTCGGTGACCGGCAGTCCGTCCATATCGGCGCGGATCAGCAGCACCGGCCCCGGCCCGTTGCGCATCACCGCGACCACGCCATGCCCGCCCACTCCGGTCGTCACCTCGAAACCCGCTGCCCTTGCCTCGCGCGCCATGCGCGCCGCCGATGTCACTTCCGATCCGGACAGCTCGGGCGCGGCATGCATCTCGCGATACAGGTCCATCAGCGACGGCAGCTGCGGTGCCAGCTGGGTGCGCAAATCCTGCGCGATTGCAGGTGTGGCCAGCGCGGACAGCGCGGCAGCGGCGGCAAATGCCCGGAATTGCACTCGGCTTTCTCCCCTTGGTTTCGGTCCAAGTCTGCCGCGCCAGCCATCGATGCGCAAGCCCGTCAGAAAATCCCCAGCGCCAGCCCCGCCGCCATCGCCGCACCCAGATCGCGCGCCTTGGCGATATCGCCTGTCGCAACGGTCTTCATTGCCCGGATCGCCTCTGGCGTATCGGCGCCGTTGCGGACGATCAGCGGCTCGGCAATCGCTCTCAGCCGCCATCCGGTGGCGATCCGCTGCCATTGCCGCGCCGCACCGCTGCCATCGGTGCCGGCGGCGATCACCAGCGCATAGGGTCGCCCCTCGATCCGCCCGATCAGCGGATAATAAAGCGTATCGGCCATTTCCTTCATCGCGCCGGACATTGATGCCAGATTTTCGGGACAGGCAAAAACAAAGCCGTCCGCGGCCAGCATCGCCGCTGCGGTCACGTCTGCGGCTGCGATCAGCATCACTTCCGCTTCGCTGCGTCCGCCATCGGCAACCGCCCGGGCCAGCGCCTGCGCGGCACCGGTGCGGCTGTGCCACGCGATCAGCAATTTGGGCGGTGCATCGGACATCACATGGCCTTGAACCGCCCGGCCCATGCGCGCAAGATATGGCAGCAGCGGTGCCGATAGAGCGTTGCCGGTAAAGCGCTGCCGGTCAGGGGAGACCATGAAGATGCGCCGTTTCGCTTCGATGATGCTGCTGACATTGGTCGCTGCCGCCCCGCTTGCGGCGCAGACACCCAGCGACGCCACCCGCGCCGCCAACGCCGCCGCGCTCGCCGCTGCGGCCGGTGACGACGCGCGCGAATCCGCTGAGGATGCCGCCGCCCGACGCGGCCTGGTCGCGCAAATCGCCGATGGTGTCATCACCGATGCCGC
>JANNMK010000119.1:0-15935 GCA_031397785.1 Sphingomonas sp.
TCGTCGGCAAAGGACAATCGCTCGCCGCCGATCATTTTGAGCCGCGTCTCCGACGCAACTAGCGCGCCGCGCAGCGCCAGCAACCGGCGGCGCGGCGAATAAGCAGCCTCGGGCACGCGCGCGGTTAGGTCGGGACGGGCAAGCTCGATATCGATGCCGCGCACCATGTCGCGCGCCTGTTCGATCAGCGCTTCGCGCGGTGCGCGCTCGGCTTCGGCGCGGGCGCGCTCCTCGGCCGGGCCATAATAAGCGTCGATATAACCATCTTCATAACTGCCGGCCTCCAGCGTCAGCCGCAGATAGCGTGCGGCATATCCCTGTGCCGTCCGTTCGGGCGTGGCAGCGGGATCGACGACCGACTCCAATGTCCTTGCAGCCTGGTCGGCTGGGGGCGTGGCGCATCCGGCGAGGAGAGAGGCAGAGGCGAGCGTCAGCAACAGGGTTTTCATGCGCGCAATCCTTGTTGGTCTTGTTCGTCACGGATGATTGCATCGCCGTCGCTGTCGATTTCGGCGCTTTGCTCCGCCTCTTCGCGCGCATGGTCGGTTGCCAGTGGCGCAATCCGCAGCAGTGCATAGCCGACGATGGCCGCCAGCACCGATCCCGCCAGCGTCCCCAGCTTGGCCTCCTCGACCAGCAACGGATCGCCAAATGCCAGTCCGCCGATGAACAGGCTCATGGTAAAGCCGATCCCGCACAGCACCGCCACGGCGTAAATCTGCAACCAGGTCGACCCGCGAGGCTTGCTGGCGATACCCAGCGTCACCGCCAGCCATACCGCTGTGAAGATGCCGATCTGCTTGCCGATGAACAGACCCGCCGCAATGCCGAGCGGCAAAGGTGACAGCAACTGGTCGAGCCCGATGCCGGTCAGCGATACCCCGGCGTTGGCAAAGCCGAACAGCGGCACGATGAAAAAGGCAACCGGCGCATCGAGCGCATGCTCCATCCGGTGCAATGGCGAATCGCCTGAATCCGGCGTGCCTGGCGTTACGATGATCGGCACTGCGAATGCCGCCAGCACCCCGGCGATCGTGGCATGCACTCCTGACAAAAGGATAGCGTACCACAGCAGCGCAAAACCCAGCCAATAGGGCGACAATGCCCGCACTCCGTTGCGGTTCAGCGCGACCATCCCCGCCAGTATCGCTGCTGCCGCGCCGACCGCGACCAGATTGAGCTTGGCGGTATAAAATAGCGCGATGATCGCAACCGCTCCCATGTCATCGACGATGGCCACCGTGACCAGGAACAGCTTGAGCGAGGTCGGCGCGCGCGGGCCAAGCAGCGCCAGCACGCCGATGGCAAAGGCGATGTCGGTCGCCGCCGGTATCGCCCAACCATGCACCAGCGCCGGATTGCCCCCGGCGACGAACAGGTAGATCGCCGCTGGTACCGCCATGCCGGCCGCTGCGGCAATCACCGGCAACCGCCGCTGCCTGCGGGTCGCCAGCCGTCCGTCGACCAGCTCGCGTTTGATCTCCAGACCGACGAACAGAAAGAATATCGCCATCAGCCCGTCGTTGATCCAAAGATGCGCGGTCATCGGGCCCAGTTTGTCGGTCAGTACCGGCCCGGTCGGCGTATGCAACGCATCATGGTACAGCCCGGACAAGGGCGAATTGGCGACGATCATCGCCAGCATCGCCGCGCCCATCAATATGATGCCGCCCGCCGCTTCGGTGGCCAGGAAAGCGCGGAGCGTGGATCGGGATGGCCGCGGTGTCATCGTTCATGCCTACCAATCGCGGTGCAGCAGGGAAAGGATGTTCCGCGCCGGATACGCCCCTGTTGCATCGTCCAAGGAACCGCTTGAACTCCGGCCGGATTTCAAGATAAGCGTCCCCAGCAGCGCTTGCTCGGACGGCTCTGCAGGGACAAAATGCCCTGGGGTCGAAGGCATGGAACTGTTGATACAGGCAGCCGGGGTGGTTGCTCTCGAACTCGCGCTGTTCGCCAGTGTCGTGTTTCTGATATTCGGCATCGATGATCTCGCCGTCGACGCCCTCTGGTTTCGCGGCATTGCTGACAACCCGGACAAGCGCTTTGATGCTGCCGATGCTGCCGATGCTGTGGCCATGCGCTTTGTTGTGGCGATCCCGGCCTGGCGCGAATCGCACGTCATCGGACCGATGTTGGCCACCGCCGTGCGCAACTGGCCGCAGGCCGACATCAGCATCATCGTCGGTACCTACGCCAACGATCTGGATACGATGCGGGCTGTCGCCCTGGCAGCGCGCGCCGATCCGCGTATCCGCATGGCAATCAATCCTGCGAACGGGCCGTCGACCAAGGGGGCCTGCCTCAATACCATCTGGCGTGCAGCGCAGGACGCCTGCCGGACTGGCCTGTTTGTTGCCGACGCCCTGCTGATCCATGATGCAGAGGATCTGGTCGATCCGCTCGAACTGGTGGTGTTGGCAGACGCGCTCGATCGGGCCGACTATGCGCAACTTCCGGTCGTGCCGCTGATGACCGCACCGGGCAGATGGATTGCCCGACATTATTGCGACGAATTCGCTGAAGCGCATGGCAAGGAAATGCCCGTCCGTTCGGCGATCGGGGCACCTTTGCCAACCGCAGGCGTCGGCTGCGCATTCCGGATGAATGCGCTGCGCCGCCTCGACACCGGCGAAGGCCCCTTTTCGTCCGACTGCCTGACCGAAGATTATGAACTTGGCGTGCGCTTGTCACGCGGCGGGGCAACCGGGCGTTTTGTGCGCGCATTTGCCAGCGATGGTCGGATTGTCGCCAGTCGGGCAATGTTTCCGCATCGCCTGGATCAAAGTGTTCGGCAAAAAACACGCTGGTTGCGCGGTATCGCGCTCGATGGTTGGGACCGGCTTGGTTGGCAATCGGGTCAGAAAACCGCATGGCTCGACCGGATGATTGCCGCATGGATGCTGTGGCGCGATCGGCGCGTTGTGCTCGCCGCTGCGGCGATTGCTTGTGGCTATGCGGCCATGCTGTTCGGTATCGCCGCGTTTATCGGCAACACCGACAGCATGCAGTTGAACCCGACGCTGGAAATGTTGATGATGGTCAATATGGCGCTGTTAACCTGGCGATTGGGCATGCGTGGCTGGCAGACCGCGCGTATTTACGGTGCAGCGCAGGGCATAATGGCGGTATTGCGCCAGCCAGTGAGCAACATCATCCTCGTCATGACTGCATGGCGTGCACTGCTGGACTACAGACGCGGACGGCGGGGTCAGCCGCTGCGATGGGACAAGACCGACCATCTGTTTCCCGACGCATGAAACATCCTGTGTCTCAACCATTGATGTTGCTGGCGGGAGTCTCGCTGGTATGGCTGACCGCGCGGGCGGCGGTGATGCTGACCGATTGGCCAACCCGCAATCCATCGCAAGCAGAGCCGCCGGGTGTCGCGAGCCAGGTGCCGACCGCACCTCATGGTCCGGAAACCGTCTGGACCCGGGCATCGCCTCAGGCGAGCCGCTATCTTATCGTGGCGAACCATCGGCAAGGACGGCCGACCGGACTGTTGAGCGCCGATCGGACACAAGTCAGCATGCGGCCCGCTGCGTCAGGTCCGGTACAATCGCCGTCGGATCAGGTGGCAGTCCCTGTCTTTGCCGTTACCCGTCCTGACGCAATTGCTCGCGCCGGCCGCGACAGCGTGGCGGACCTGCCTGCCGGACCCGCCTCTGCGACCGGCAAAGCGGCGGCGTACGATCGATGGCAGCTATCGGCGTGGGCCTATGTTCGGCCCGGACAGGCGGGCAACGCTCGCTTCGATATCGCATCGCTCGGCGGATCGCAGATCGGCGCGCGCGCCGCGCGCCGGCTGACTGCCGATGGCCGCGTTCGGCTCGTGGCGCGGCTGACGAGCAGCGGAGCGATCGGCGACGGAATCGAAGGTGGCTTTGGCCTGACAGCGCGCCCGCTGGCTGCCCTGCCGGTCGATATCACCATCGAACGGCGTCAACAGCTGGCGGGTGCTGGCGGTCGCTCCGCCTTTGCCGCTTTTGCCAGCGGCGGATTCAATAATGTCCCGATCGGTGCCGATGCGCGCCTTGATGCCTATGCGGCGGCCGGGGTCGTCGGTGCGGTGCGGCGCGATCTGTTTGCCGAAGGGGCAGTGACTATGTCACGGCGGATTGTCTCGATCGGCGGAGTCGATATCGATGGCGGTGCCGGCCTGTGGGGTGCCGCCCAGCCGGGGGTGGCCCGACTGGATATCGGACCGCGTATTTCTGCGCCGCTGCCTATCGGCACGGCCCGGCCGTTGCTGGCGGTCGACTGGCGCCAACGGATCGCGGGAGATGCCGCACCCGCTTCCGGGCTGGCGCTTACCCTCGCAGCCGATTTTTAAGCCGGGATTGCATCGAATTGCAGCCTTGCCAGCCGCGCATATAGTCCGCCCATTGCCACCAGGCTGTCATGCGTTCCCTGTTCGACGATGGCGCCATCATCCATCACGATGATCCGGTCGGCAGCGCGGACGGTGGCTAGCCGGTGCGCGATGACCACCGTGGTGCGGTCGTGCATCAGCCTGTCGAGCGCGTCCTGCACCAGCCGCTCGCTTTCGGCATCGAGCGCGCTGGTCGCCTCATCGAGCAACAGCAGCGGGGCGTTGCGGATCAGCGCGCGGGCAATGGCGATACGCTGGCGTTGCCCGCCCGACAGCCGCGTTCCCGCCTCGCCGAGAAATGTGTCGAGCCCGTCCGGCAGTTTGCGCAGGAATTCGCTGGCATTGGCGGCATCGGCAGCAGCCCAGATTTCGGCATCGCTCGCCGTCCAGTTGCCATAGCGCAGATTGTCGCGGGCCGATGCGGCAAACACCACCGTTTCCTGCGGCACCACCGCGATGCGCGCGCGAACATCGGCAGGATCGGCGGCACGGATGTCTGTTCCGTCGAGCAGGATACGCCCCGCGTCGGGATCGTAAAAGCGTTGCGCCAGCTGGAACAAGGTCGATTTGCCTGCCCCCGACGGGCCGACCACCGCGACCGTTTCATTGGGCGCGATGGCAAGGTTGAAATCGCTCAGCGCCGCCGTTTCCCGCCGGGTCGGATAGCGAAATTCGACCCCAGCGAATTCGAGCGCACCGCGCGCCGGTTGGGCCAGTTTCACCGGATTGGCGGGCGGGGCGATCTGCGGCTGGGCATTGAGCAGTTCATTGAGGCGGCTTGCCGCGCCGGCACCGCGGATCAGGTCGCCATAGACTTCGGTCAGCGCCCCGAAACTGCCGGCAACGATGACGCTGGCAAACAGAAAGGCAAGGATGGTCCCTGCGCTGATCGCGCCCGTTGCCACCTGACCTGCGCCATACCATAGCAGCGCGACGATGGCGCTGAACAACAGGCCGATGACTGCGGCGGTCATCAGTGAGCGCAGGGCAATACGCCGGCGCGCTGTAGCAAACGTGCGTTCGACGGCATCGGCAAAGCGGGCGGCCTCGCGGTTTTCCTGGCCGAACCCCTGGACGATCTTCATCGCGCCGAGCACTTCTGTGGTCATTGCGCCGACATCGGCCACCCTGTCCTGACTGGTCCGCGAGATCGCCTGCAGCCGACGGCCCAGCAGGACGATCGGCATGATGACGACTGGAATGCCGAGCAGCAGCATGCCGGTCAGTTTTGGCGCGAGTGTGAACAGATAGGCGGTGCCGCCAATGCCCATCACCACATTGCGGAGCGCGACCGAGATGGTGGTGCCGACGACTTGTTCGATGATGGACGTATCGGACGTCATCCGGCTGGCAATTTCCGACGGCCGGTTTTCTTCAAAAAATGCTGGCGCCTGGCGCAGCAGGTTGCGCTGGGTCGAGCGACGGATGTCGGCAACCGTCCGTTCGCCAAGCCACGAGACGAAGAAAAACCGCACTGCCGTGGCCACCGCCAACACCGCAACGATCATGAACAGATAATAGAAATAACGATCGATGTCGCCGCTGCCCCCGGCGGAAAAGCCGTCGTCGACCATGCGTTTCAGCCCTGCCGGTATCGCCAGCGTGGCGGCGGCCGCGACGCCCAGCCCGAAAATCGCGCAAGCAATCTGCAAGGGATAGGCGCGGGCATGGTGCCAAATCATCATCAGGCTGCCAAGCTTTTTGGTCGGCGGCGTGACAGGCGGCGTGACAGGCGATGATGCAGGGGCAGGCGCGGGGGAGGGGGAGGGGGTCGCGGCTATATCGCTCATGTTCGCCCTCTAGCATCGGCAAGGCAGGCAAGGCCAGCGGAACCGGTCACCGACGACGCGGGTCGCTTTGCCGCTTGCATGATGCAGTGCAGCATGCGAGCGTTCTTGCGAGGCCCCTGCCGTGCCAACGGACACGCTGCGCCGCAGGATGAACAGGAACAGTTTCGCAGATGCTTTATCACGCCTATGATGCGCAACGCGCAATGCTTGCCGGTGCCAGCACGATCGCCGGGGCAACCGCCCGGTTCTGGACCAGCGCCGCCAACCCGATGAGCTATGGCCCGATGCGGTATTTCGGCGGCGGGCCGGTGCTAGCATCCGCATTCGATGTGTTCGCGCATGCCGCGGCTCCGCGCGGCAAGCCCGCTTTCAACCTGCCCGCCACCACCGTTGGTGGCAAAAGCATAGCAGTGCGCGAGGAAATCGCGCTGTCCAAGCCGTTCGGTAATCTGCTCCACTTCGTCCGCGAAGGGATGCCGACATCGGGCAAGGGAACGCAGCCGCGCTTGCTGATCGTTGCGCCGATGTCCGGCCATTATGCCACGTTGCTGCGCGGCACCGTCGAACGGATGCTGCCGGGACATGATGTGTACATCACCGACTGGACCGATGCGAAACTGGTACCGACGCATGCGGGCAGGTTCGATCTCGACGATTATGTCGATTATCTGGTGGAATTTCTCGATACGATCGGGCCGGGCGCGCACATGCTCGCGGTCTGCCAGCCATCGGTGCCAAGTTTTGCGGCCGTTGCACTGATGAACGCCGCCGGCCACCGTGCAACGCCGAAATCGCTGACCATGATGGGCGGCCCGATCGACACCCGCGAGGCCCCGACCGAAGTGAACACGCTGGCGACGCAGCGCCCATATGAATGGTTTGCGCATAATGTCATCGCCCGCGTGCCCGATTATTATGCGGGCGGCGGGCGCAAGGTCTATCCCGGTTTCCTGCAGCTTGCCGGCTTCATGCAGATGAACCTTGGCAGTCACATGACCAGCCACTGGGACATGTTCAACCATCTGGTCACCGGCGATGACGACAGCGCCGATGCGGCAAAGGCATTTTACGACGAATATCGCGCGGTGTGCGACATGACCGCCGAATTCTACCTTCAGACCGTCGACATCGTGTTCCAGAACCACGCCCTGCCCCGCGGCGAATATGTCCATCGCGGCACGCCGGTCGATGCCGGTGCGATCACCAGAACCGCACTGCTGGCCATCGAGGGAGAGCGGGACGATATCTCCGGTATCGGCCAGACGAAAGCGGCGCTGACCATCGCCACCGGGCTTTCGCCCGCGCTGAAGCAATATCATCTCGCCCGGCAAGTCGGCCATTATGGCATTTTCAATGGCAGCAAATGGCGTGACCACATCGCGCCGATGGTCGAGGGATGGATCGCGGCGCATGATTGATCGACCGGATCGATCATTCCATGCGCGAGGGTGATACAGGGTGATCCCCACGATACGCGCAAAGATGGCATCACCCAATTGGCGGTGATCGACTGGATCACTAAGTGGCGTCAATAAAAGCGCAAAGCGATGATGGTGCGGCATTGTGGCAGTTTACCACCGCCACAACCGTGTAGGACAGACGTTTGTTTGCCGTCTGTTCCAAAAAATCGGCTCAGGCGACAACCTCTTCGACCTGCATTGGTTGCGGGCGCGCGCGCGCCGCGATCAGGCAGCCGCTGACGATCAGCACGGTGCCGCCGAGCACCGGCCAGGTCAGCGCTTCATCGAAGAAAATCCAGCCGCAGATCGCCGCCCAGACAAAGGCGGTATATTCGACCGGGATCAGCACCTGCGCTTCCGCCCGGGCATAGGCCCAGGACAGCAAGTGCAGCGATGAAACCGCAAGCGCGGCGGTGCCGATCAGCAATGGCCATTGCGCCGCGTCGGGCAGCACCGCCAGCCACGGCGCGGCAAGGCTGAGTGTGATCAGCACGGTCAGCGTCTGGAAAAAGGCGATTTCGGCAGGCTCTGCAAGCTGCGCCTGCCGCCGCGCCAGAATGAGATTATAGGCAAAAATAATCGCCGAAGCGAACACCGCCAGCACGCCAAGCACGGCATCCTTGGTATAGACACCATCGCCAAAGCGCCCTGCCATGATGATGACCACGCCGGCGATACCCAGCAGCGACGCGACGACCGCCGGTTTGCCGATCGTCTCGCCCAGCATGACGGCGGCGAGATAAAGCGCGATCAGCGGCGCGATGAAGGACAGGGCAATCGCCTCGGCCAGCGGCAACACGGTGAGCGACCAGAAGAACAGCAGCGCCATTGCCGCGACAATCACCCCGCGCCAGATGTGCAGCCGCAGCACCGCCGCCGTCGGCCAGCCCCGGCGCATCACCGCATAGGCCGCGCCGGACAGGCCGACACCCGCGATATTGCGCCATAGCAGCGCGTTATAGGCGCCGAGAGCCAGCGCCAGTTCCTTCATCGCCGCATCCATCAGCGAGAAGAGCGCGACGCCGCCGCAGGCGACGAGGAAGGCGGCCAGGGTGGAGGTGCGGGCGGCGGTCATGCGCGCCGTCATAGGCAAAGCTGGGGCGCTGGCAATGTCCTTGCAGTGAAGGCGCTTTACGATAGGCTGCCCGCAAAATGCGAGAAGGCGGGTCGATGCGATCTCTTGTGATGGTGGCGTGTGGGGCAGTCTGGTTTTGTGTCGGAGCATCGGCCCAGACGGTGGCGCGGCCAACCCCGATCGCCACGCCGCGATCGCTGCCGCCGGTCCATGCCGATACGGCGCTCGATCCGGTCACCGTCGATCGGCTCGAGACGTTCACAAGCGACCGAGATTTCGCCCGCTATGTCGAGCAAGTCGCGATCATCCGGGCCCAGCGCAACAATCGCCGCGCCAGCCTGCGCTCCAGTCCCCGCCCCCGCATGGCGTTTCAGGATGCAGCGGAGGACGTGCCAGACTGTCCGCCTGAAGACCCCGGCTGCGCCGACTCGCAGGACAGCGTCGTCGTTACGGGAGCTGCGGCCGTTGCCCCGGTCTCGATCACCAATGTCCAGACCAGTGGTGTCGATGAAGGCGATGTCGTCAAACAGATCGGCGATTTCCTGCTGGTGTTGCAGGACGGCCGGATATTCTCGGTCGATACCGGCGGCGGGCGCCTGGCGCTGGCCGACCGCATCGATGTCTATCGCGACCGCACCGCTGACGACGCCTGGTATGACGAGATGCTGGTGGAGGGACAGCGCATCCTGATCACTGCCTATAATTATGGACAGGATGCGACCGAGATTTCGGTATTCAAACTCGACGCACAGACAGGGCGACTGGCGCGCGACGGCAGTTTCCTGATCAGTTCGGAGGATTATTACGACAGCGACAATTATGCGACGCGGATCATCGGCGATCAGCTGATCATCTACACACCCTATGATGCCGACGACTTTACCCGGGCCAGTCAGCGCCCGCGCGTTCGCCGCTGGATGAGTGCGGCGGAGATGGAGGCACAGGAAAATCGCGGGCGCGATCCGCGAACCAGTGGCCGCGACCTGTTAGATGCCCGCCAGATATACCGCCCGTTGCTGCGCACACTTTCCCCCACCGTCCACACGATTACGCAATGCCAGCTTGGCCAGTATCGCTCTAACCGCGCTCCGCCATGCCGCGCCACTGCCTTTGCCGGGCCGACGCGCGCGGAAATGTTTGTCGCTCCCGACGCGGTCTATTTATGGGTGGGTGAGGGGTGGGCCGAACGGTACAATTATGATTACAATGATCGATTGGCCTGTCCGGCCGGGCGGGCTTCGCTTGACGGGGTGACTCCAGCGCTCGTCTATCGTTTGCCGGTCGATGGTGGGGCGCCGGGGGTGGTCGGGCTGCGCGGGCAGCCATTTAACCAGTTTTCGATGGACGAAACCCGCCGCACGTTCCGCATCCTCGTCGATGTCGAAAACCGGCATTGCGACCGCGCCGAGGGGGATTGGACGCCGGTATCTGTCGCCTTTGCCAATTTTCCCCTGCGCGAATTTCGCGCGAGGCTGCGCACGATAGCGAATGATCGCCATGTCGCGGTGCCATCCCCCGGCGAAGGGTCGGTCGAAAACCGTTTTGCTGGTGACTGGCTGGTCTATGGCGGGCGCGACCGCGGCTATGGCGCTATTCCCGACGACGACGATGGCGAGGCCAAGGCTCCCGGCCGCCCGGTCGTCGTTTTGCCTGTTGCCGATCCGGCTCGCGCCCGCACCGTTACCCTCGACCATAATGTCATCCGCATCGAACGGGTCGGCGCGGACCGGATGGCGATCAATGGCTATCGTGACGACACCGGGCTGTCTGTCTCGCTGATGCAGCTGGGCCAGGCACCGCGCATCCTCGACACAGCACGGCTCGCCCGCCGGTTCGAGAGCGAAGGGCGCAGCCATGCTTTCAACAGCAGCATCGGCGTGGACGGGAGCGGCATGATCGGGGTGCCGACCGTGCTCCGCCCCGAAGATGCGGGCCGCTGGTGGTGGTCGGATAGCGAAGGGTCGGACGTCAGCTTCCTGACCGTCGCCGCCTCCGGGCAATTAGGCGACGCCGGGCCGCTGGTGCAGGGTTTGAAGGAACCGACGGATGGTTATTCGTGCGAAGTCAGTTGTATCGACTGGTATGGCAATAGCCGGCCGATCTTTACCGGAGGCCGCATCTTCGCGCTGATGGCCACCGAAATCGCAGAAGGGCAGTTGGTTGATGGCCGGATCAGGGAAGTGCGGCGGGTGAACCTGACGCAGCGGGTGCCGCCGCGTTAGGCGGGGCTGGCACTCGCTTTGATGCACTCTGCCCCGTCGGGGCCGAGCGCGGTGAGGGTGATGCCGTCCGCATCCTCGCGCGCCACCAGCATTAGCGGCTCACCCGCGAAGGCCGGGGCGACGGCACGAAAGGCAAAGCGCCGTTGCGGGCCGAATAGCTCTGTGGCCCAATTGAGCAGCAGCGTCGCGGTCAGCGGGCCGTGGACGACGAGACCGCGATAGCCCTCGACATGGCGCGCATAGGGCAGATCATAGTGGATGCGGTGGCTGTTGAAGGTGAGGGCGGAGAAGCGGAACAACAGAGTTTCGCCGGGGGTGAGGGTGGTGTGGTGGGGGTAGTCCTCCAAGCCCCTCCCTTCCAAGGGAGGGCTTGGGGGAGGGGGCTGTCCCAAAGAGTCCGGCCCGGTGCCTGACGCCCCCTCTGCCAACCCTCTCTCCAGAGAGGGAGCGGGCTTTGGCGTCACCGCCTCCCGATACACCAAAGTCTGGGTCTCACGCACGGCGACTACGCCATCCGCCTTCATGTCATGAGCCAGCGTCACAAACGCCAGCCGCCCGCTGCCACCGCTTTTCTCGGCGATATCAGCAATGCTGCTGGTGCGGGTGACAATAGCGCCGACCGCTATCGGTGCCAGAAACTCGACCTCGCTCGATGCCCACATCCGGCGTGGCAGGTCGATAGGTGGCAGAAAACTGCCCTCCACATCTCGGCGCGGATGCCCGTCCTCGCCGAGTTTTGCCGTCGCCGCGTCGGGCAGATTGAGCAGCCAGTGGATGCCGGGCAGGGGGGCGGGGTTGTCGGGCGCCAGGTCGAGTGTCGCGCGGTGGCGCTGGACCAGCGCCGGAGTGAGGATGTCGGACTGGCTCTGACTTTTGCCGATCCAGTCTTGCCATGCTGTCATGCGAAGCACCCTTGCATCAATAGCTCCGCGGCAGCCCGAGAACATGTTCCGCGACATAGGAGAGAATCATGTTCGTGCTGATCGGCGCCACCTGATAGAGCCGCGTCTCGCGATATTTGCGCTCGATGTCATATTCGCTCGCAAAGCCGAAACCGCCGTGCGTCTGGATGCAGGCCTCGCCCGCTGCCCAGCTGGCCTCGGCGGCGAGCATCTTGGCCATATTGGCTTCCTCACCGCAATTTTCGCCCGCCTCATATTTGGCGATCCCGGCATGGACCAGCAGGTCGGCGGCGCGCATCTGGGCATAGGCGCGGGCGATCGGGAATTGCACGCCCTGGTTCTGGCCAATCGGCCGCCCGAACAATACGCGCTCCTTTGCGTATGTGCTCGCCTTGTCGATGAACCATTTGGCATCGCCGATGCATTCTGCCGCAATCAGCAGCCGTTCGGCGTTCATGCCCGACAGGATATAGCGAAATCCTTGGCCCTCTTCGCCGATCAGATTGGCGGCTGGGACGCGCAGATTGTCGAAAAACACTTCGGTCGTTGCATGGTTCATCATCGTGTCTATGGGCCGGATCGTCAGGCCATTGCCGATCGCTGCCCGCATATCGACGATGAACACGCTAAGGCCATCGGTGCGCTTTGCCGCAATCTCGCGCGGGGTGGTGCGGGCGAGTAATATCATCAGGTCCGAATGTTCGGCGCGGCTGGTCCAGATTTTCTGGCCATTGACCACATAGTCTGCGCCATCGCGCACCGCCGTCGTTCTCAGCGCCAGCGTGTCGGTGCCACTGGTCGGTTCGGTCACGCCGAATGCCTGAAGCCTGAGTTCGCCCGATGCAACGCGCGGCAGATATTCCGCCTTTTGCGCGTCGCTGCCATGGCGCAGCACGGTGCCCATCACATATATTTGCGCATGGCACGCGCCGCCATTGCAACCCTGCGCCTGGATTTCCTCGAGGATAGCTGCGGCGGCTGACAGCGGCAGCCCCGCGCCGCCAAACTCTTCGGGGATGAGGACCGAGAGGAAGCCGCTCTTGGTCAGCGCCTCGACGAATTCGGTCGGATAGGCGCGCTCGCGGTCCTTGGCCTGCCAATAAGGGCCGGGAAAATCGGCGCACAGACGTGCCACAGCTTCGCGGATGTCGGCGTAATCGGTGGTCATGATGTGGCGACAACTCCCTTGTCAATCAGTGCCGCGACCGCGCCCGATGACAGGCCGAGCAGCCGTTCCAGCACCTCGGCACTATGTTCGCCAAGACGTGGCGCTGGCAAGGGATCGCCCGCCGCGCGGTCCGGGACATGCGCGAAACTGCGCGTCGCTGGATAGGCAAAACCGCTCGGATTGGCGGGCGACGGCCCGAACAGCGGGTTGTTGGTCACCAGATCGGGGTCGGTCGCCGCTTCATGCATCGTGCGATAGCGTTCGAAGGTGGCACCCGCACGGGTCAATCGCTCGCCCAGCGTCGCATAGTCGAGACGGTCAGCGGCGCGCTGGACCAGCGCGAACAGCGTCTCGCGGTGAACAAAGCGGTTGTGGTCGCTGTCGGCGAAGGAGACGCCGAGCTGCGCTTCGAGTCCGGCGATGCCGTCTGCAACATCGAAGGCGGAAACCAGCGCCGCCCATTGTTTCGCGGTCAGCGCGGCGACCATGAAGCGCTTGCCGTCGGCGGAGCGGAAGTCGCGGCCAAACGCCCCCCAGATGGCGTTGCCCAACCGTTCTCGGTCGCCGCCGCGATAGAGCATTTCGGCCATCGCGCCGCTGTTGGCGACGGTGCCGATCGCTACATCCCCCAGCGGCACACGCAGCTCGCTGCCTTCGCCGGTGGCATCGCGATGGCGCAGGCCAGCGAGCAGCGCAAACGCGCTATAGGCACCGGTGATGAAATCCCATGCCGGGAGCGGCTGGTTGACCGGGGCGGCGTCGGCCCGGTCCCACTCTGCGGGGCCGGTCATCAGCGGATAGCCGCTGGCGGCGTTGACGGTGAAATCCATCGCCTGTCGCCCATCGTGCCACCCCATGATGCGCACCGACACCAGATCGGCGCGCTGCGCGGCGACAACGGCATGGCTGAAGAAGCTGCCCACCGGCAGATTGGTGATCATCTGTCCGGCCGATGCCGCCAGCGCGACCGCCAGCTCACGCCCTTCACCGCTGGTCAGATCGAGCGCGACGCTGCGTTTGGCGCGATTGAGATTTTCCCAGGCGAGCGAATGACCCTCACGCGTCAGCAGATAGCGGCGATAATCGAGCCCGCCGGCGAGATGATCGATGCGGATCACTTCCGCGCCGAACTGTCCGCAATAAAGGCCGGCAGTGGGTGAAGCGACGAAGGACGAGATTTCGACGATGCTGAGACCGGAGAGGAGGGGGTACATTTATCTGTTCCCTGCCTTTTCCGGGGAGGGGTTAGGGGTGGGGCAGTAAGAGGTGCTCGCTGCGCTCGCCCCCTCTCCCCGACCCTCTCCCCTGAAGGGGAGAGCGACCATCACCACACCGCCCCGTCGCTCTTGTATTCGCGCAGCATATGCTTGGCGATCTGCAGTTGCATGATCTGCGTCGTTCCTTCGTAAATCCGCAATATCCGTTCATCGCGAAATTTGCGTTCGGCTTCATATTCGGCGAGATATCCTGCCCCGCCGTAAATCTGCACACACCGGTCGGCGACGCGGCCGCAGGTTTCGGTGGCGAACATCTTGGCCGCCGCCGCCTTGCGGACGATCGCTTCGCCCCGGTCGGCGCGGGCGCAGGCATCGGCGATCATGCATTCGGCGGCGTAGAGTTCGGCATCGCTGTCGGCGAGCATCGCCTGGATAAGCTGGAAATTGGCGATCGCCTCGCCGAATGCCTTGCGTTCTGTGGCATAGCGCACGGCGGTGTCGAGGATGCGGCGGCCCATGCCGACGCCCATCGCCGCAACCGACAGGCGCCCGTTGTCGAGGCTTTGCATCGCGATCTGGAAGCCCTTGCCCTCCTCCCCGCCGACCAGCGCATCGCCCGGCAGGCGAACATCGTCCATGATGACATCGGCGATGTGCGCGCCGGCCTGCCCCATTTTCTTGTCCGGGCTGCCGATGCTGATGCCGTGTGTGTCCATGTCGACGATGAAGGCGGACACATGGGCATTCTTGGCCAGCGCCTCTTTCGAGGTGCGCGCCATGATCAGGCCGATTTTGGCATGAGGTGAATTGGTGATGTAGCGTTTGGTGCCGTTCAAGACATAGCCATTGCCCTCCGCACGGGCAAAGGTCTGCATTGCCGCGCTGTCGGATCCCGATCCCGGCTCGGTTAGGCCGAAACAGGCGATTTCGCCCGCTGCGATGCGCGGCAGCCAGTGCGCCTTTTGCTCTGCTGTGCCGAATTTCCTGATCGCGCTGCCGGTCATGCCGACATTGATCGACATGGTGCTGCGATAGGCGGGGGCCGCATAGGACAGATGCTTGACCGTCTCGATATACTGGCTGACGCTCATTCCTGCGCCGCCATATTCCTCGGGAATGGTGATGCCGAACAGCCCCATCTCTCGCATTTCATTGAGGATATCGTCGGGGATGCGGTCGTTCGCAATCACATCGGCTTCGGCCGGGATCAGCCGTTCGCGCACATAGCGTTTGAGCTGCTCGATAAAGGCATCGAATGTGTCAGCATCCATTCCGTGATTAAGCATCGTCATTCCTTTTCTTCACCCATCCTCTTCAGAGGAGGGGCTTTTATCATTCATGCATCCGCCAGCCCAACAATCGCGATTGCACTGACATTCGAATTGGGCATCCCGCCCAGATTGTGGGACAGCGCCAGTACCGGCGGCTTGGCGCGTTGCCGCGCTCCCGCCCGTCCGAGCAGCTGCAGATAATTTTCATAGATCATGCGCAGACCTGACGCACCAATGGGATGGCCGAAGCATTTGAGGCCGCCGTCGATCTGGCAGGGCACAGCGCCATCGGCATCGAACACCCCGTCGAGCACGTCGCGCCATCCCGCGCCCTCCTTCGACAGGAACAGGTCTTCCATGGTAACAAGTTCGGTGATCGAGAAACAGTCATGCACCTCAGTGAGGCCGATTTGTCCACGCGGGTCGGTGACGCCTGCCTCCTTATAGGCTTTGGC
>JANNMK010000169.1:0-10134 GCA_031397785.1 Sphingomonas sp.
GCGACGCGGCTTTCGAAGCGTTCGTCGGTGAGGTCCGGGTAGAAGACCGACAGGCTTTCGGCGAGGAACAGCCCCTTGTAGACGATCGACTGGCAGGACAGCGAGCAGACGTAGAAGTCCGCGATCTGCGCGGCGATGACCTGGCGTTCGATGCGGCGGCGGACGAGGTAGAGTTTTTTCTCATACTCCTCGGCGCTCTCCTGGTCGGGGAGCGGGCCGGCAATCATGATCTGCTCTATCTCGGGGCGGGTGCGCTGCGCCTTTTCGCCGATGCAGCCGACATCGACCGGCACCTGGCGCCAGCCGTAGATGGTGTAGCCGGCAGCGATGATCGCGCTTTCGACGATGGTGCGGCAGCTTTCCTGCGCGCCGAGGTCGGTGCGCGGCAGGAAGATCATGCCGACCGCCAGCCGGTTGGGCAGCACCTTGTGCCCCGAATTGACGATGGCATCGTCGAAAAACCGTTCCGGCAGGTCGGTATGGATGCCCGCGCCATCGCCGGTCATGCCATCGGCATCGACCGCGCCGCGATGCCAGACCGCCTTCAGCGCATCGATGGCGGCGGCGACCACGCGCCGCTGTGCCCGGCCGTCGGTGGCCGCAACGAGGCCGACGCCGCAGGCATCGCCCTCGGAATCGGGGCGGTACATGCCGTGTTCGGCGAGGCGGGTGTGTTCGGGCGAGCTGGGCAGGTGGCCGGAAAAGGGGGCGAGGGCGGGGTTGCGATCGATCATCATTCTGGTCCTATTCGACCTTGTAGGCGGCGTCGGCAGCGGCTTGGGCGGCAGCGTCGCCAGCGGGGGTTCCCGGCATGGCGATGCCGATTTCCGCCGATACCTCTGCCATGATACGCGGCATTTCTTCTATCAGGCGGGGCATCATGGCGATGCTGGCCTGCATGACTTCAGGGTCGGTGAGCACCATCATCGACTGGCTGGCATAGGCTGCGCCGGTATCGGTTGAAAAGAAAGCTTCGAGCTCGACAAGCTGCGCAGTGGTGAACCGTCGTGCCGCGCTCGCCGCAATACCGCCACGGATCTGTGGTTCGATCTCGGTCATGATCGGGGCCATCGCCCTTACCATCGCCTGCATCATGCGGTCCATGTTCTGAGGGTCGGCGGCGGGATTGCCCGGAGCGGCGGCGCGCGGGTTCGCCGCCTGACGCGCCTGCTTGCTGTCCTTGCCGAACATCGACGTGGCGAGGCCTGACGTGGTGTCGCCCAGCGACCCCATGATGGTCGAGAACAACCCGTCCATCATCCCGTCCATCTGCCGCTGCCATGTGCCGTCCGGCCACAACCGCGCTGCAACCCCCGCAGCGGCGGCGGTGCGGGCAGGGTCGGTTTCGACCACCGGGGGCGCTGACGGAGCGGCATCAACCGTCTGGCCCAGTGCTGGAGCAGAACTGGTGAGGAGCAACCCGATCAACACGATACGAATCATGATGCATCTCCAAAGATGGTCGGATGTTGTACGGCGATTTCGTTATAGGCGTCGCTACCAAGTCGACTGCCCAATGCCTCGCCAAACCGGATCATCTCTTGCTGGATTTGCGGAACTATCGTCATCATCCGCGCAGCAGCAGGTGTCCGCCGGAATCGCTGCCGTGCTTCTTCGGCATCGGTTCCAGTCCTCGCCGTTCCGTCCGGCAGCGCCACCGCTTCACGAAAGGCGGCAAGATCGGCGGCCGGTAATTGTTGCGCCAGTAAATCGACGTTCTGATCGAGGAACTGCGGGAAAGCAGCATCGAATTTGGCCCCCAGACGTTCTGAGAAGCGTTGGGCAAAGCCAGTCCGGCCCTGCGGGAATTTCGCATCGATCGACGCGAGTAGTGCCCGCCCGTCTTCGCTCATTTCGAGCTCTGCAAGCATTTCGTTGCCACTAGCTTCCAGCAGGGGAGCCAGCGTGGACATGAATATCTCTCTCAGGCGCAACCCTTGGAGAATGACCCGAGCGTCTGCACGCTTATCGTCATCGGCCTGCGCCGTCACGACCGCCATCGTTTCCGCTGGTGCAGCGATTTCCTGTGCAAGCGCGGCAATCGGCGCAAACGCGATGAGCGCCGCAATCTCAAACCGAATAATCACGCCGCTTTCCTTTGTGTAAGTGCTGCCTCGGCAAGCCATTTATTCATATGCGCAGCGACATCTCGTCCATCGCGGATTCCCCAGACGACGAGACTGGCGCCGCGCACGATATCGCCGCCCGCAAACACACCGTCGATACTGGTCATCATGCGATGATCGACTCGCAGCGTGCCCCAGCGCGTGACGCCAAGATCGGGCGAGCCGAACAGGCCCGGCAAATCTTCGGCATCGAAACCGAGCGCCTTGATGACGAGATCGGCCGCGATCGTGCGGGTCGAGGCGGGATCGGGTTCGGGCGAGCGGCGGCCGCCGGCATCGGCCGCTCCCAGACGCATGCCGCGCACCTCCACGCCGGTGACCTTGCTGTCGGCACCGACGAAGGCATCGGGTGCAGACAGCCATTCGAAGATAATGCCTTCTTCTTCCGCATTGGCGACTTCGCGTTTGCTGCCCGGCATGTTGGCGCGATCCCGCCGGTAGAGGCAGCGCACAGACGCCGCGCCCTGCCGCACTGCAGTGCGCACGCAATCCATCGCGGTATCGCCGCCGCCGACGACGACGACATGTTTGCCCGCGGCGTGAAGCCTCCCGTCCTCGAAGGCAGGAACGCTGTCGCCGAAGCCGGCGCGGTTGGAGGCGATGAGATAATCGAGCGCCTCAACCACACCGGCGAGGTCATCGCCCGGGGCGACAAGCGCGCGCGCCCTGTAAACGCCGGTCGCGACAAGCAGTGCATCGTGGCGCGAGCGCAGATCGGCGAGGCTGGCATCGCGGCCGACCTCAAAATTGAGAGCGATAGTGATCCCGCCCGCTTCAAGCCGATCGATGCGGCGCATGACCACGGGCTTTTCGAGTTTGAAGCCGGGGATGCCGTAGGTCAGCAGCCCGCCTGCACGGTCATGCCGGTCATAGACCGTAACGTCGTGGCCCGCGACGCGCAGATATTCGGCAGCAGTGAGGCCGGCGGGACCCGCGCCGATAATGCCGATAGACTGGCCAGTCGACCTGCCCGCAACCAGCGGCTCAACCCAGCCTTCTTCCCAAGCCGTATCGGTGATATATTTTTCGACTGCGCCGATAGTCACCGCGCCGTGGCCCGAAAATTCGATTACGCAATTGCCTTCGCACAGCCTGTCCTGCGGGCAGATGCGGCCGCAGATCTCGGGCATCGTCGATGTGGCGTTGGAAAGCTGATAGGCCTCCTGCAACCGTCCTTCTGCCGCGAGCCGCAGCCAGTCCGGAATATGATTGTGCAGCGGGCAGTGGACCGAGCAGTAAGGGACGCCGCATTGTGAACAGCGCGCGGCCTGATCGGCGGCTTCGGCGGGGTTATAGCGCGCGGCGATTTCCGAAAAATCCTGTGCCCGTAAAGCGGCGTCGCGCTTGTCGGGATAGCTTTGGTCGCGTGCCACAAATTGCAGCATATCGTTATCGTCCATTGCCGCACCCCTTCCTGCCGGCCGTTCATTCGGCGGGTCCGACGCGCATTCTGAATCGCGCCAGCGGGATTGTCACTTTCAACGCGACCAATAGGGAAATTGTGCGTATTAAAATTGGATGCCAAATATATCTGGACGTCAATATTGCATGAAAGCGGCCAGCGATAGGGAAATTATGAATACTATCTGGTGAGGAGCCAAGTCAGCGCCAGTCCACCTGCGATGATGCGATACCAGGCGAAGGGCGCAAATCCATGTTTTGAAACGATACCAACGAACCAACGGATAACCAGAATTGCCACGAAGAATGAAACGACAAAGCCTATGCCGATCAGATCGAACGGGACATCGGCCAGGGCATTGCGGCTTTCGAACAGCTCGAGGCTGGTCGCGCCAACCATGGTGGGGATGGCGAGAAAGAAGCTGAATTCCGCAGCGGTGCGCCGCTCAACGCCAAGGCACAGCGCGCCCATGATCGTCGCACCCGACCGACTGACGCCTGGAATCATCGAAATGCACTGGACCAAACCGATGCCCAGCGCCTGACGAAAGGGCATGTCGGCCACTCCGCGGGTTTCGCCGGGTTTGACGATGCGCTCGATCATCAGAATCGCCACCCCGCCGAGGATCAATGCGATTGCGACGATCATCGGGGAGCCGAGCATGATGTCGATGAGATCCTTGATCGCCAGTCCCAAAAAGGCCGACGGCAGAAAGGCGACAAGGATGTTGCGTGTGAAACGCCACGACGTCGGTTCGGCGCGCGCCATGCCGACCACCACTGCCCAGAAGGTGCGCCAGTAGAGCACCACCACGGCGAGGATCGCACCGAGCTGTATGACGACATTGAACATCGCCCATTGAGCGGCGTCATAGCCCATCAGTTCGCTGGCGAGGATGAGATGACCGGTCGACGACACCGGCAGAAATTCGGTCAGCCCCTCGACGATGCCAAGCAGGATGGCGGTGATGATGTCACCCATGAGCGGTCAATATCCTGTGTCGAAAACGGGAGAGGACGTCAGGGCTGCGCCTTGCCGGCGAAGCGGCCATGGCGGCGATAGATATCGAGCCAGCCTTCGGCGACCGCATCGAGCGAGGTCGGAGCGATGCCGAGTTCGGCAAGCCCTGGAGTGTCGACGGCGGCAACATTGTCGCGGGTCAGCATCGCCCACTGATCGCGGGTGATGGGCGCGCCCGGGAGCCAGCCGGTCGCGCTGGCGAGTAGTGCTGATGCCGCGTCGGGCAAATCGATCAGGATCGGCTTGCGACCGATGGCATGTGCGATCCATTCGAGCAACGCACGCATCGACAGGATTTGCGGGCCGCCGAGTTCGAAGGTCCTGCCGCAATGCTGCGCACCGGCGACGGCGGCGGTGATGGCGTCCGCTACATCGCCAACAAACACCGGCTGGAAACGGGTGGCGGGGGCGACGACGGGAACAACCGGGGCCAGACGGAGCATAGCGGCAAACCGGTTGATGAACTGGTCCTGTCGTCCGAACACGATCGACGGGCGCAATATGATAGCGCCAGGACTGGCGGTTTGAACCGCGACTTCTCCCTCTGCCTTGCTGCGGCCATAAGCCGATGCGCTTGCGGCGTCGGCACCGATGGCGGATATCTGCACCATGGCCGCACCATTGGTTGCGGCCGCAGCGGCGATATTGGCCGCGGTGCGGACGTGGGCGACCTCGAAATTGCCCTTCAATATACCGATCAAGTTGACTATCGCATCGCTGCCCGTGGCAGCGCGGTGTACGGCTTGACCATCGGCTGCATCCGCCACGACAAATTGTGCCTGTCCCAGATTGCCAAGCGCACGGATACCGATAGCACGCTGCGGGTTGCGCTGCACGATGCGGACGCGAGCGCCAGCGGCCATTAAAGCTTGGGCTGCATGTCGGCCGAGAAAGCCACCGCCGCCGAACAGGGTGATGAGCTTGCCATCGAGAACAGGGGATGAGCCAGCGGCCATGCGACGAGGTTCCGGTATGTTGTGCGGGGACCGGGCCGGTTGGGTCGGTCTTCGGTGTGCACGCATTGCCGTGGCGACGAGTTGTGCGCAAGAGAAGAAGCGCTGCTGTGCAGCCGCATCGGGAGTAATTTGCGCCGCTGTTGTTGACAAGCGCGCGTGCCCGCCGCTAAGCGCTCGCCCCTACCCCGTGCCCAGATGGCGGAATTGGTAGACGCACCAGCTTCAGGTGCTGGCGCTCGCAAGGGCGTGGAGGTTCGAGTCCTCTTCTGGGCACCATTATACTGTGTCTTCCCCATCGCTTTGGGCGACGGGCCGCTCGAAGACGCGGACTTGGGGTTAGGCTAGCGCCGGGTCTACGGCCCGTCGCCTTTGCATGATTTCAGTCGCGCAGGCGTGGGTCCGTTCGTTATCGACGTCGATGGCATATGACCCGTCTTCGAACACAATCGGCACAAGGTTGAATTTCATCCGGCTGGAGATGCGGCGCATTGCTGTCGCGAGACCGATCCAGCGCCAGCGGAACAGGATGATATTAAGGAGACCGAACGCGGTAACAAGGCGCTTCGGATTCTTGGCAAACTGTCCGCCGCTGCGAAAGATTTCCGCCACGCGCAGAACGCCGGCGCTGGCGATCCAGTAGGTATTGCAGTTCGAATAGCCACCGTCGGCGAATTCATAGAAGCGGCGTTGGCCCTCGGGATGAGCAGCAAGGATGGCTTCCCTGCGGGCGAAGGCGGCGGCAGCATCAGCCCGCGAAGCGCAAGCATTTTCGACCATGTCGGCTATAGAGGCCGTGGTCATCAACACATTGTCCGCCGTGGTGATGAGCAATGGATATGGCACCGTGCCCGCAGCGGCGATTACGCTGTCTGCAAGATTTCCTTGGGCGACGATAGCCGTGAGCCTGCCCGATGACCGCAGCGCATCGGCGTGCGGAAGATCATCCAGGATCGCGGGATCATTGATCGAAACAACAATCTGGCCGATATCGGGCGATGTCGCCAATGTGGCGAGCACATGTTCGATGCACGGTGTTCCCAGCACTGGCACCAGACATTTGTCAGTAACCCCATGCGCTGCAGCGAGCGGGTCGATGCCGCCGCGCCGACCGGCTAGAACGACTGCAGAGGCCTTGGGAGTCGTGATCATCGGCTGAATAATCCCTGACGCTGCATTGATTCGGCGACAATGGTCTCGATAAGGTCTTCCTGTGTCATTCCGGCTAGCAAGGCTGAGCGGCCAAAGACCTTTTCAGACCAGAGATTGCAGTTCAAGTTGACCTCGAGAAATTGGACATCGCCGGTGTCGTCATCGACCCTGAATTCGAACCGGCCATAGTCGAAAGGCCGGAATATCCCGATCAGGGTTTCGGTCATCTCGGCGATGCGCGTTGCCATATCGCTGCGGGCATATTCGACGAGGCTGTATTTGTTCGATCGATCAACCAGGTCGCGCTTTTCGTAATAGGTGCGCAGATGTTCGGGGTCGACCTGGAGGAACTGCATCATCGGCATGATGGTTGGTTTGCCATCGATGGTGATGACTGGCACCTCAACATCGCTGCCGTTGACGAAAGGTTCGACAATGGCATCATGGCCGTCGGCATGAATTGCCGCAATGACACCCTTAAGGCCGGCCTCATCGGTTGCATCCTGCACTCCCCAGCTTGCCGATGAGGCATTAGGCTTGATCACCCAGCGCAGCGAAGGCGGGCAAATCCCGACGTCGACCGGTGCACCGCGACGAAAAATTGCCCAGGGTGCAGTCGGGACACCGCGTTCCTTTGCCTCGAGTTTCGATAGATGCTTATCATCGGAGAGGCCACGTAAGATGGGCGTCGCACCGATATACGGTAACCCGGCGCGTGTGCACAGCAGCGGCAGCATCATTTCCGAATTGAGAAATCCGCCACGGTTGAGCAGTGGGAAGACAAAATCGACGCCATCCGGACGGGTGAAAAGCGCATCATAGCTGTTGGCAACCTGAAGGCCGATGCCGAGTCCTTCGAGGATGGTTCGTACCTCATGGTGATAAACGGCGTGGTTGCCATCCTCGACATGAAGCGAACCATCGCCGAGCGCATGCTTGGCGATAAACAGAAGAGTGAGGCGACGTTTGGCTTCGGAGGGGATGCGGGAGGGGGCTATGCTGATTGTCACGTTGCCAAAATTCCGTTCAGTCTGTGCGGATAGGGTACAGGCGCCTATAAGCGGCAATTATGGCGATAACCAGTCTTGGTGCCGCGACGCGACGTAAGGATCGATGCAAACGATGACTGAACTTGACGCAACTGCAACGATCGACGCTGCGCTCGCCGCGCTGGCAGGCCGTTTGCTGACCGAAGGCGGCGATGCGCGCATCCGTGTCGATCCCGCAACCGGCCGCAACCAGTATATGAGTTCGCCAGTGCCGGTCGAAACTATTGCGTATGCATCGTCGACGGCGAATGACATTTCTTCCGATGCCTTCGCCCAGGCTTGCAGACGGCTGCGAGAGTTGGCGCCCGATGGAGACTTGTCTCCAGCAAGCTATGAGGCGGCACTTGACGGCCTGCGTTCCCGTATTCTCGAGGCATATCGGGTTGCAGCAGGCAGCGCCGATGTCGTGTTTGCGGCGTCAGGCACCGATCTTGAATATCTCGGGCTTGCGATGGCGAAGGGCAAGGCGGCGAGCGGCGTTCGTGTCATTCTGCTGGGTGCCGATGAAGTCGGGAGCGGCTGCATCTATTCGGCGCGGGGGCAGTATTTTGCCAGTGAGACCGCAAGAGGCGTGGCGGTGCACAAGGGTGCGCCAATCGGCGGACAACTGCCATCGATGGTCGAGATGGTCAGTTGGCCTGTGCGGGACGATGCCGGGCGGGCGGTCAGTGCAGCGACCATGGCCGCTGCGATCGATGCGAGCGTGAGTGAAGCAGCGGCCGCAGGGCGGCATGCGCTGGTGCATGTGGTGCATGGGTCGAAGACCGGGCTGGTTCTTCCGGCATTCGACGATATCGATAGGCTGCAGGCGCGGCATGGGGGGGCAATCGGCTTTATCGTCGATGCCTGTCAGGCGCGGATAACATCTGCGGCGGTGGCCGATTATTTGAAGCGCGGCTGTGCGATCATGCTGACCGGATCGAAGTTCATGGGCGGCCCGCCGTTCAACGGATTTGCGATCGTCCCGAACGCCATGATCGACCGGGCGGCGACGCTGCCGAGCGGGTTTTCGGCCATATTTCGCCGAGCCGAGTGGCCAAGGCAGTGGCCTGGCGCAGGGCGATTAGTCAAGGAGCCCAATCTGGGGTTGCTGCTGCGATTCGAGGCCTCGGTGTTCGAGCTGGAGCGGTTCCAGGCGATCCCGATCGAGCGGGTCGAACGCGTCGTGCTTGCGTTCCATGCCGCGGTGCGGCGCAATTTTGTCAACCGGCTGGGTGGACGGCGAATTGCACCTTATGCTCCGGGAGGGAAAGCCGAGGGCGATGCGCATCCTATCGAGATGCGCACTTTGAGCACGATCGATATCAGCGGCCTCAACCGGCTTGGGCGGGGCGGCGGTGAAAAAGCAGAAAACGGGCTAGGATTCGAAGCGGCGGTCGCCCTCCATGCTGCATTGGTAGAACGAGGCATGCGGCTGGGGCAGCCCGTTAAATGCGTCAGGCTGGCCGACGGGCGGTGGGGAGCAACGTTGCGGGTCGGGCTGTCCATGCCGCAAGTGGTCGAGTTCGATGCATTGGACGATAGCGCGTTGACGACAAGACTGACATTCGAATTGGGTGCCATTGTCGATGCCATCCAAGCCGAGTGGATGATATAGCCGCAAGTCAATTGGCCAGCAGCGCCTTGAGATAATGACCCGTGTGACTGCGGGGATTGGCGGCGACATCCTCGGGCGTGCCTTCCGCGACAATTTCTCCGCCCTTGACCCCGCCGTCCGGGCCAAGGTCGAGAATCCAGTCGGCGGTTTTAATGACGTCGAGATTATGTTCGATGACGACGACGGTATTGCCCTGGTCGACGAGCGCGTGGAGGACTTCGAGGAGTTTGCGGACATCCTCGAAATGCAGGCCGGTCGTCGGTTCGTCGAGGATATAGAGGGTGTTGCCGGTGGCCCGCCGGCTGAGTTCCTTGGACAGCTTGACGCGCTGCGCCTCCCCGCCGGAGAGCGTGGTCGCCTGCTGGCCGACCTTGAGGTAGCCGAGGCCCACTTCCTCCAGCATCGCCATCTTGTCGCGGATCGCGGGCACGGCCTTGAAGAAATCGGTCGCATCCTCGACCGTCATGTCGAGCACGTCGGCGATGCTGCGCCCCTTGAACTTCACCTCCAGCGTTTCGCGGTTGTAGCGTTTGCCGTGGCAGATTTCGCAGGTGACATAGACATCGGGCAGGAAGTGCATTTCGATCTTGATGAGGCCGTCGCCCTGGCACGCCTCGCACCGGCCGCCCTTGACGTTGAACGAAAAGCGGCCCGGTTTGTAGCCGCGCGCCAGGCTTTCAGGCAGGCCGGCGAACCAGTCGCGGATGGTGGTAAAGGCACCGGTATAGGTCGCGGGGTTGGAGCGCGGGGTGCGGCCGATCGGCGACTGGTCGATGTCGATCACCTTGTCGAAATATTCGAGCCCGGTGAGGCTGTCGTGCGCGCCGGCGATGAC
>JANNMK010000252.1:0-2487 GCA_031397785.1 Sphingomonas sp.
GTCAACCGCTCGTTCAGCACCTCGCTGATGCAGGCGCTGGGGCGGGGCAACACGGCGCTGCGCTATGTATTCGCCGCCGTTATCGCGATCGCAGCGATGATCGCATTTGTCCCTGCTATGCAGATGCTGTTGCGGTTCGGCCACCTGCGGATGATCGATTTCGGGATCGCCGTGGGGCTGGGGGCCGTCCTGTTCGTGATCCTCGAAATCTTGAAGCCGTTGGCCAAACGGGTGATACTCGAAAGTCCGGCACAGCGCACGAAAGTGCTCACCGCATCACGCGCCTGACCGTGCCGTGCTTCTTGTGAAGTCGCCGGACTAGGCCGGGCACACCAGCGCGGCGACCGAATGAGCGATTTCTTCCTGTTCCTTTGATGGCAGGACATAGGCTTGCACTTGTGAACCACTGACCTCGATCCGACCGAACCCGGAGGCGTTCAGCTTGGCACCAATGAACAGGCCAGCCCAAGCAAGGTGCCCAACAATGGCCGTCCGCATCGCCGCGTCATGTTCACCGATGCCGCCGGTAAACACCAGCGCATCGACGCCGCCGAGCGACACTATCATCGCCACGATCTGTTTGGCAGCAGCAATAGCAAACATGGTGATGGCAAGCTGTGCTGCCGGTTGTGAAGCAGCGGCGCGGTTGAGTTCACGCAGATCGCCGCTTATCCCTGACACGCCAAGCAAGCCCGAGCGCCGGTCAATCAGGTTTTCGAGCTCGGCCCTCCCAAACCCGCGTTCGCGCATCAGGAACAAGAGTACGCCTGGGTCGAGATCGCCGCTGCGCGTGGCCATCATCATGCCGCCCGTCGGGGTCATGCCCATGCTGGTATCGACCGAGCACCCATCACGGATTGCCGTGACGCTCGCGCCGCTGCCGAGATGTGCAACGATCAGGCGCGGCGGTAGGTCGACGCCGAGTTGCCGCACAATTGAAGCACATGACAGTCCGTGAAAGCCGTATCGTTCGATCCCTGCGGACAGTGTGGCGTCGATCGGCAGGGTGCGGGCGTGTTCGGGCAACTTCCTGTGAAACGCAGTGTCGAGGCACGCGACATGGGGAATGTCCGGGAACGCCAACTGTGCGTCGACAATGACCTGAAGCGCGGCCGCGACGTGCAGCGGCGCAAAGGCACCGCCTTGCTCGATATCCCCGCGCGTATCGTTATCGATCAGATCATGATCGCGTCGGCCGGGACCGCCATGGACAATCCGGTGCCCGACCGCCATCGGCATGGGCTGACCGGCCTCCGCGATTTTGCTCAAGATGCTTGAGACGCCAGAGCCACCAGACTCCATCTCGCCTTGCAATAAGGTCTCAATACTTGCTTCGGGGCACCGATAAAGCCCGAACTTCAGCGATGACGAACCGCTGTTGAGCGCGAGGACGATCAACTCGGCCATTGCCAGTCACGCACCTCAGGCATGTCTTCGCCGTGCTCGGCGATGTGCGCCTTATGACGCTGCATCGTCGTCCAGTAGCGCGCCGTCTCCGCCTCGACCCGGTCGGCGTATCGCGAGATACGGCGGATGGCGTCGAGCGCGAGCTGGTAGCGATCGAGAGTGTTGAGCACGACCATGTCGAACGGCGTGGTGGTGGTGCCCTCGCCCTTGAACCCGCGCACATGGATATTGCCATGGTTACGCCGTCGATAGGTCAGCTTGTGGATCAGCGCCGGATAGCCGTGGAATGCAAAGATGACCGGGCAATCGCCAGTGAAGAGCGCGTCGAAGTCACGGTCGTTGAGTCCGTGCGGGTGCTCCGCCTGCGGTTGCAGAACCATCAGATCGACGACGTTGACGACGCGGATGCGAATGTCGGGCACGTAAGCACGCAGAAGCGAAACGGCGGCCAGCGTTTCCAATGTAGGCACGTCGCCCGCGCAGGCCATGACCACGTCCGGCTCGCCGTCGTCGCCTGCCCATGACCAGATGCCGGCCCCCGCCGCGCAGTGCGCCGCCGCCGCATCGATATCGAGCCACTGCCACTCGCTCTGCTTTCCCGCGACGATCACGTTAATACAGCCGCGGCTACGTAGGCAATGATCGGCCACCGACAACAGGCAATTCGCGTCGGGTGGCAGGTAGATCCGCGCGACGTCCGCAGTCTTGTTCGCGACGTGATCGATGAACCCCGGATCCTGGTGCGACAGGCCATTATGGTCCTGCCGCCAGACATGCGACGTCAGCAGATAGTTGAGGGACGCAATGGGGCGACGCCATGGAATGTGGCGGGTGGTCTTCAGCCACTTGGCGTGCTGATTGAACATCGAATCAATGATGTGAATGAACGCCTCGTAGCAATTGAACAGGCCGTGACGGCCGGTGAGCAAATAGCCTTCGAGCCAACCCTCGCATTGGTGTTCGCTGAGCATTGAGTCCAGCACGCGACCATCGCGCGCGAGAAATTCGTCGTTCGGCAACGTAGCGGCGTCCCACTGGCGTTGGGTCACCTGAAAAAGGGCTTCAAGTCCGTTGGAAAGC
>JANNMK010000273.1:0-4512 GCA_031397785.1 Sphingomonas sp.
CACCGGCAAGGCGCTCGCGCTCGGTCTGCGCCCCATCGTCGTCGTCAACAAGATTGACCGCAGCGACGCTCGCGCCGCCGAAGTGCTCGACGAATGTTTCGACCTGTTTCTTAACCTGGGCGCATCAAACGAACAGCTCGATTTTCCGATCCTCTACGCCAGCGGTCGCAACGGCTATGCGTCGGAGGATATCGACGCGCGCGAAGGCACGCTGACCCCGCTGTTCGAAACCATCGTGTCCCACGTCAAGGAACCCGATGTCGAGGTCGACGCACCCTTCACCATGCTGGTCACTCTGCTCGATCGCGATAACTTCCTTGGCCGCATCCTCACCGGGCGCGTCGCGTCGGGCCGGATCAAGGTCAATCAGGCGATCCACGCCATCGGCATGGACGGCAAGGTGCTGGAAAGCGGCCGGGCCTCCAAACTCTTCTCGTTCAACGGCCTCGACCGGGTGCCGGTGGAAGAAGCCAAGGCAGGCGACATCATCTGCCTCGCCGGGCTGACCACCGCGACCGTCGCCAACACCATTGCCGAACCAGGCGTTACCGAAGCGATTACCGCCCAGCCGATCGATCCGCCGACCCTCGCCATGCGCTTTGCCGTCAACGATTCGCCCTTCGCGGGCCGGGAAGGCGACAAGGTCACCAGCCGCATGATCCGCGACCGCCTGATGCGCGAAGCCGAAACCAATGTCGCGGTGCGCGTCACCGAAAGCGCCGACAAGGACAGTTTCGAAGTCGCCGGTCGCGGCGAACTCCAGCTCGGCGTGCTCATCGAAACCATGCGCCGCGAAGGGTTCGAACTCGGCATCAGCCGTCCGCGTGTGCTGTTCGGCGAAGACGAACGGGGCAACCGCACCGAACCTTATGAAACCGTCGTCATCGACGTCGACGACGAATATGCCGGCACGGTCATCGAAAAGATGAATGTCCGCAAGGCCGAGATGACCGACATGCGCCCCAGTGGCGGCGGCAAGACCCGCATCACCTTCTCCGCCCCGTCGCGCGGCCTGATCGGCTATCATGGCGAATTTCTGTCCGATACCCGCGGCACCGGCATCATGAACCGCCTGTTCGAAAAATACGGCCCGCACAAAGGAGCGATCGAAGGCCGCTCGCTCGGGGTGCTGATCTCGAATGGCACCGGCGAAGCCGTTGCCTACGCGCTCGGACCATTGGAAGAACGCGGCGTCCTCATGGTCTCGCCAGGGGAGGCGCTCTACGAGGGCATGATCATTGGCGAAAATGCCAAGCCGGATGATTTGGAAGTCAATCCGATGAAGTCGAAACAGCTGACCAATTTCCGCTCGACCGGCAAGGACGACGCCATCCGGCTGACGCCGCCGCGCCGCCCGACACTGGAACAGGCGATTGCCTACATTAATGACGACGAAATGGTCGAAGTGACGCCCAAGAACATCCGCCTGCGCAAGGTCTGGCTCGACCCCAATGACCGCAAGCGCAACAAGCGCAAACTCGAAATGGCCTGATCTCTGGCATCTTTCCTGTCGCGGATATGAAAAAAGGGCCGGCGGATCGCTCCGTCGGCCCCTTTTCCTCATCGCGATCGATCAGAAGCGGAAGCTTGCCGTCAAACGCAGGTTGTGCTGCTCGAATTCCGGATCGGAACGGCGGAAATTGGTGCCGCCCGATACCAGCAGGAACGGATTGGTTGCCGCTGCCGTGCCGGGGCCAACGGCAATGCGATATTTGTCATCGACATAGTTGGTGTAGAGATATTCGATACCCAGCGTGAAATTGCGCATCGCCATGATTTCCGCGCCGCCGCCTGCCGAATAGCCCCAGCTCCAGTGCTTGTCGTTGCTGGCGGTAAAGCTGTTTGCCGTGTTCGACGTCTGGAAACTGTTGTCGATGCGACCATAGTTCACGCCGCCCGTTGCATAAAACAGCGCACCGCCCGCTGCATAGCCGACCCGGCCACGTGCACCGAAGCCATAATCAAGTTCGCGGCTGAACGTGTAGTTGGCGGGCGTGATCGAAAATGCGGTAACGCTATCGGTCGACTCGCTGCGCTGCGCATCGACCAGAAAGCCGACAACTAGATTGCCCATCTGTTCGTCGGCACCGATACGGACCGAATATTCGAAATCGTCCTTGTCATTGCGGCAATCGCCTGCGACCGCGCTGGTTGCAGCGCCGTTACAAAAGCCGGTGCTGAAGGCATTCGCCCCGGCGACATTGCGGATCGTGTCGCCAAACACGCCATTGCGGTCGGTGTCGAACACTACCGTTTCGCCGGTGTCATTCGATTGCGCGCCAAGGCCGAATGTGCCGCTGACATAAACACCGTCCCACATGTCGGGTTCTGCTTCCTGAGCCATGGCAGGCGAAGCCAGCAGGGCGAATGAAACAGCTGCGAGTGATAGAGGAGAGAGAGACTTCATAATTGGCAACTCCTTGAGGGGAAAAGGACAGTCGCGAAACATTTTTCGGGTCCATTGGTTGCATCGGTCGCGCCGGGTCGTGATTTTTTCACTTACCACTGTGGCTATTGTGCCGCTTTTGCACATACCACCCTTGCGTTAGGGCCACGACGGCGCAAGGGCGCATCGATAAAGGAGCCATGCATGACCGACACGACCGACACGCCCCCTGACCGACTTTCGGTCAATCCGCGCAGTCCGCATTTTGGCGGCGAATTGCTTCAGCGCGGTGTCGGCATCCGCTTCAAGGACAAGGTCCGCACCGACGTCGAGGAATATTCTATTTCCGAAGGCTGGATTCGCGTGGCCATGGGCAAATCGCGGGACAGATTCGGTCAGCCGATGACGATAAAGTTGTCCGGCCCTGTTGCGGCATGGTTCGAAGATACGGGTGAGAACCCCGCTGTGGCGACCGAACCGGCCGTGGAATCGGCGCCTGATTCCCAAGAGCAGGCTTGAACCCGCGCCATCGATAGCCGACAATTTGCCCCGACCGGAGGAGCGAGCGATGGCGACAGTGGCGGTTTACAATATCAAGGGCGGCGTCGGCAAAACGACAATCGCGGTCAACTTGGCCTGGGCGGCAGCAACCCGGTCGGCACGGCGGACCTTGCTGTGGGATCTCGATGCGCAGGGGGCAGCCAGTTTTCTGCTAGGGCATAACGGGTGTGGCCCGGGCAGGGCGGTGTCGCTGTTTACCGGCGCTGCAAAGCCTGAATCACTGATTACCGCTACTGTCTATGCCCGGTTGAACTTGCTGCCCGCGGATGTCTCGCTGGCGACACTCGACCGCGAACTGCACGATATCGGTAAGAAAAAGCTGCTGGCGAAAATGGTCGCAGACCTTGGCAAGACGTATGATTTCATAATTTTTGACTGCCCGCCGGGTCTCGGCGATCTCGCCGAACAGCTAGTCCGTGCCGCCGATCTCGTGATTGTTCCCGTGGTTCCGTCAGAACTGTCGCGCCGCACGCTCGCCAGCGTCGAGGCGTTCGTCAATGCCAAGGAAGCGCGCACCGTACCTTTGCTTCCGGTTCACGCCATGGTTGATCGCCGCCGCCGCCTTCATCGTGACGCCGTCGCCAACAGCGACTGGCCGGGCGTGCCGATGGCCAGTGCGGTCGAGCAGATGGCAGAACGACGCGCGCCAATAGGTCTGTTCGCGGCGCGAACATCGGCGGGGCAGGCGTTCGATTTGCTTTGGCAACAGGTGGCAAAGCGCCTCGCCCAGGTCGCGCGCTGAGTCAGCGGCCGACGCTGGCTACAATCGCAGCCAGTGCACCGTCAGCATCGGGCGTAAGCGCCGCATAGCGATCTGCGGTTATGGCCCGCTCAGTCGATGGATAGATAAATCCGCTGACCGGATTGGCGCGCAAGCCGAGGTCGCGGATCGGGGCATACCAAATGCGAACCATCGACCAATCGCCTGCAGCACTGACATCAACGGCACGCACGCCGCGTTCGATTTGGCCCCTGCGACCGTTAATCGGGGACCAATTGGCATGGTCGATCAGCACTTCCCGGTCCGAGATGATGGCGCTGACCACGGCGACATGGCCGATTGGCATCGCGCGGGTTCCAGGGAAATGCATGACCGCGCCGATGCGCGGCACCTGACCGCGTTCGTAGCGTCCATCGGCTGCTGTCCACCAGTCGCGTGCATCCCCACGAATATCCACCCCAGACGCGGTGCGCGCGAAGGGGACGCACTGCAAATAGGCCGACGCATTGGCAGGCAGTGCCAATGCGCTAGCCGCAATCACCAGCAAGGCAACAAATATAGCGCGGAAATTCGATAACATGGGTGCGACCCCCCGGTCATTCCTGCCATCGATTCTATGGCCGATGACTGGGCGTGGCTGACACTCATCCCATCCGCAACCCGCACCGCTTCGCCATCCGATGAATGGTGGGCAGTTGGCGGTGGGTTGAGCCTCACCGACGGAACCTATGCCTGTGCAGTTGCGCCTTTGCGCTTTTCCGGGCTCACACGCACGAAGATATCCCGCGCGTCCGTGGCGGGCATCGGTCGTCCAAAATAATAGCCTTGCAGCTTCTTGCAACCC
>JANNMK010000278.1:0-19375 GCA_031397785.1 Sphingomonas sp.
GCGCCGGACGTTGGGATATCGCACCGGCCGTTTGTGCGCTTCACACCGCCGCATACGCATCATCTAGTGTGTTATTCGAATGGCACAGTTGGTGCAGGGGAGAGAGCGATGGCTGTGTCGCCATCGGTCACAGGAGTCCCTCCAATGTCCATCACCCTCATCGCTGCGCTGGCTTTGGCCGCCACCCCCGCCGTCCCGGCCTCGACCATTTCTGCCCAAGACCGGCCCGCGGTCGCCGCCGCGGCTCGCCGGATGAATGTCCCGGCCCGCTCGCTCTATCGCGCCATGACCGCGCGTGTCTTGCCCAGAACGCCGGGCGGCGAAATCCGCTACTGCGTGGCGCGATCGCGCGTCGTCAGCGGCAAACAGGGCGCGGTGTGCCGCACCCGCAGCCAATGGGCAGGCTTCGGTCTGATCGTGCCTAACCGCCCGGCCTGATCCGCTTTTTCCGCTACCCCGGCACCGCAGGCGGTCTCGTCCGTCTGCGGTGCAGTCATCGCAAAAAAATCGCGGCAAAGATCAGAACGGCACCTCATCGTCGAGATCGTCGGGAAAGGACGAACCGCCGCCGCCAGCACCGCCACGCGACGCCACGCCGCCGCCGCCCATCCCGCTGCCGCCAGTACCGCCGCCAAAATCATTGCCGCCTTCCCAGTCGTTGCCGCTGCCCCATTGGCTGCCGCCCGCGCCCGACCGGGCGCCACCGCCGCCGCCGCCGCCGCCGCCGGGCGCGCCGTCGAGCATGGTCATCACCGCACCCGGGCCGGACAGCACGACTTCGGTAGTATATTTATCATTGCCGTCGCGGTCCTGCCATTTGCGGGTGCGCAACTGCCCCTCGATATAGACTTTGCTGCCTTTTTTTAAGAAGCGCTCGACCACCCCGACCAGGCCTTCGCTGTTGATCGAGATATTATGCCATTCGGTGCGCTCTTTTTTCTCGCCGCTGGCCCGGTCTTTCCAGCTTTCGCTCGTCGCGATGCTGAAATTGGCGATCTTGCCGCCATTCTGAAACGATTTGATCTCCGGGTCCTTGCCCAGATTGCCGATCAATATGACCTTGTTGACGCTGCCAGCCATGCTCTCTCACCCTAGTCCGAATGCCATTGCGACCCAGTAGGTCGCGCCTGCTGCGACATAGGCAAGCACGAACAGATAGCCAAGCATGAACAACGGCCAGCGCCACGAGTTGGTCTCCCGCCGCGTCACCGCAATCGTCGAGATGCACTGCGGTGCAAACACGAACCAGGCGAGGAAGGCGAGCGCGGTGGCAAGGCTCCAGCGGCTCGCCAGCGTGGTGCCGAGCGCCGCCCCTTGCGCTTCCTCGCTGTCTGCCTCGATTGCATAAGCGGTGGCCAGCGCCGACACCGCAACTTCGCGCGCCGCCATCGCCGGGATGATCGCAATCGCGATGTCGTGGTTGAAGCCGATCGGCCGCACGACGGGCTCGATCAGCGAGGCAAGCCGCCCGCCATAGCTATATTCGAGCTGGTTGGCGTCGCTGCCCGTCGGCACCTTGGGAAAACTCAGCAGCAGCCACAGAATCACCGTCGTCACGAAGATGATCGATCCGGCGCGTTTCAGAAACACCCACGCCCGCTGCCACAGGCCGAGCAGCAGATCGCCGACGCGTGGCCATTGGTAGCGCGGCAATTCCATCAGGAACCCGCCGCCAGCCCCTTTGGCAACCGTCCGCCGCAGCACAAAGGCAACGACGAACGCGCCGACGATTCCGGCGATGTAGAGCGCGAACAGTACCAGCCCCTGCAATCCGATCCCCGGCCCCACCGAGCGCGCCGGGATGAACGCGGCAATGATCACCGCATAAACCGGCAGCCGCGCCGAACAGGTCATCAGCGGCGCGATCAGGATCGTCGTCAGCCGGTCCTTCGGATCAGCGATCGCGCGGGTTGCCATGATGCCGGGAATCGCGCAGGCAAAGCTCGACAACAGCGGGATGAACCCGCGCCCCGACAGGCCGACGCGCGCCATGATGCCGTCCATCAGAAACGCCGCCCGCGCCATATATCCCGTCGCTTCAAGGAGCAGGATGAAAAAGAACAGGATGACGATCTGCGGCAGAAAGGCGACCACCGCGCCGACCCCGCCGATCACCCCTTCAACCAGAAGATCGCGAACGAACCCGTCGGCCATGCCTGCAACCACTGCATCGGCCAGCATCGCGAGCCCGCCCTCGATCCAGCCGATCGGCGCTTCAGCCAGGCTGAATACCGCCTGGAAGATCACGAACAGCAGCCCCAGCAGAATGATAAACCCATAAAGCGGATGCAGCAGCACAGCGTCGATCGCCTTGGTCCAGTTGCGACTGGCCGCTTCGCTGACCACCGCGGATCGGGCGATGCGCCGCGCGGCATCGCGGCGCTCCGTTTCGGTCGGAACCGAAGACAGCAGGCGCGGCGGCGCGGCAAGCGCGGCGTCGATGGCGGCGGCCAGCTCTTCCAGTCCCCGGCGGCGCACCGCCACCGTCGGCACCACTGGCACACCCAGCTCGGCTGCCAGCCGCGCGGCATCGATCAGCAACCCGTCCCGCTCTGCCATGTCGACCATGTTGAGCGCCACCACCGTCGGTATGCCGAGGCTGAGCAATTCGATCGTGAAGCGCAGATGATTGTCGAGATTGCCGGCATCGACCACCACCACCAGCGCATCGGGTCGGCGTTCGCCATCCTGCTGCCCGGCGATGACAGCGCGCGTCACCTCCTCGTCCGGGCTCGCCGGGGTCAGGCTGTAAGTCCCGGGCAGATCGACGAAATCGATCGGCCGCCCGTCGGAAAAGCTGCCCTTGCCCGCGTGCCGCTCGACCGTGACGCCAGGATAATTGCCGATCTTCTGGCGCGCGCCGGTCAGCGCATTGAACAGCGATGTCTTGCCCGCATTGGGATTGCCGACCAGCGCGACCATCGGCGGTGCCAGCGTCATGCCGCCGCATCCAGCATGACAGCGGCGGCATGGGCGCTGCGCACGAGGATCCGCATCCGGCCGATTCGCACCGCCAGCGGGTCGCGGAACAGCAACGCACCGCGATGCAGCACCTCGACCTCGACCCCTGCGTAAAATCCGAGTTCGCGCAGCCGCCGTCCCTCGGATTCGGCCATTGCTGCCCAGTCGATGCTGGCAATGCGCGCGGTCCGCCCGACAGGCAACCGGTCGAGCGAAAGCATGGCGGAGGGCAATTGCATTTGCGAGCGATTATCAACTTCGCCCGCGAATGCAATGGCGGCTATGCTGCCGGATAGCGCAACCGGCCGATGAACCGCGCCAGACTGGGGCGGTATCGGCTCCGCTTGGTCCACCCCGCCTTCAATTTTTCGAACTGCATCACATTGTCGATACGCCGCGCCAGAAAGGCGCGCGTATCGGCATGATCCTCGCTGTCATCGTCGAGAAACACCGCCATCGTCGATGCATAGACCGCCGACAGCGTTATGCGCTTGGTATAATGGTTGAAATCGGTCGCGGTATCGCCCGCCAGCCGCCACATCGCGTCCGTCGCGCGCCAGCCGAGTCTGGCCGCCAGCGGCACATTCTGCGGCATCGCTAGGATCGCCGTCGCCCGGCGCAACGCCTCCCGGTCGGGTTCGACAATGGCGATCCGCGCCTCGACCAGCGCAGTGATCCGTGCCCGGATTTTCATCGCCGCCAGCTGTTCGGGTGGCAGACGGTCCACCATTTCGGCATCGACATGCGCAAACCAGGCATCGATCATCGCTGTCGCGCCGCCTGCGAACGCGAGGCGGGCGATATCGGGATCGATACCGCGCATCTGCGCCGCGACCGCCACCGCCTGCGCGCCCCAGCCGTCGAAAGCGGCATTGGTCGCCACATCGCCGATCAGCGCGCTGCGGATTTCGTCGAGCGTCGGGTCGTCGGGGAGCGTGTTTGCTGCCTGTGTCATGGTCGATTCACCTCCAGCGCACCCCTACCCGTTCGTGCCAGGTTTGTCGAAGCACTGCCTGCCTTCTGGCGACAAGGCCATACCGTCCTTTGACACCGCTCATGACCGGGTGGGCCTCGGCGCGGCGGGCAACCTCACCAGCACCAGCGCCGCCGCGACCATCACCCCGCCGAGCAGTTCGACCGCGCTCAGCCGTTCGCCATAGATCAGCCAGCCGATCGTCGCTGCCACCACCGGCTGGGTCAGCAGCGTCAGGCCGATCACCAGCGCCGAAAAATGCGGCAGCGCATAAATCAGCAATCCCTGCCCGACGATCTGGCTGGTAAAGGCGAGAGCGACCACCGGCCGCCAGTCGCCCGGCACGATCCGCTCGCCGAGCAGCATCGCCAGCACCAGCAGCGGCAGCACCCCGGCGGCGGTCGATAACGCCAGCGTCGGCCAGCTTGCCAGAGCGCCGCGCGCCCGCTGCATGGTCAGCATATATCCCGCATAAAGCACGCCAGCCAGCAGACACAGCAGATCGCCGATCAGCCGCGCCTCGCCCTGCTGTCCGCTCGTCCGCATCAACAGTACGGCCCCTGCAAAGGCGAGCAGCAGCGCCGCGCTCTCGCTGCGCACCGGCAGGCGGCGCGCGACGACCAGCGTGGTGGCCGCCAGGATCAGGCTCGCTGCATTGCCGAACAGCGTCGCATTGGCCATTTTGGTCTGCAAAATGCCGATGTGCCAGCTCGCCAGATCGGCAGCAAAAAACAGCCCGCCGACCGCCGCCAGGCCGATCGCACCCTTTGTCCCGACCGATCCGGCGGCCGCATTGCCTGACCCAAAGGTCGAGGCAGGCCGGGAACGACCCTGCCGCCATGCACAGAATATCAGCAGCGGCAACGCCAGCGCCAGACGCCAGAAGCCCGCCGCGACCGGCCCGACATCGGCGAGCCGCACAAACAACGGCCCCGCCGCCAGCGCCGCATTGCCACCGAGCAGCGCAAGAAAAGCAAAGGGCGCCACCTTGTTCGGTGAAAAGTTTTCCTTTGCTACGGGTTTACTTGCAACGGTCATCGCCCGCCCTTAGCTGGCTTGGACCGCAGCGTGAAGGAACTCGCATCCATGCCGACCCTGTTCGATCCCATCCAGCTTGGCGACATCGCCGCCCCCAATCGCATCCTGATGGCCCCGCTGACCCGCGGCCGCAGCGTCGATGGCCATGTGCCGATCAGCGCACTCAAGGCAGACTATTACGCACAGCGCGCCGGGGCTGGCCTCATCATCGCCGAAGCCACCGGGATTTCGCAGGAAGGGCTGGGTTGGCCCGCCGCGCCGGGCATCTGGAGCGATGCCCAGGTCGAGGCATGGAAACCGGTGACCGAAGCGGTACACGAGGCCGACGGGCGCATCATCCTGCAACTGAGGCACATGGGCCGCCTCGTCCACTCCGATTTTCTCGGCGGCGCGCAGCCGGTGTCCTCGTCCGACACCACCGCGCCCGGCGATGCGCACACTGCGGCGGGCAAGAAGCCCTATGTCGCGGCGCGCGCGCTCAGGCTCGACGAGATCCCGCGCATCATCGGTGATTATGTCCATGCCGCGAAACAGGCGATGGCGGCGGGTTTCGATGGCGTTCAGCTTCACGGCGCGAACGGCTATCTGATCGACCAGTTCCTGCGCGATAATTCGAACTTCCGCACCGATGCCTATGGTGGCGGAATCGAAAACCGCATCCGGCTGCTGTCCGAAGTGACCGCTGCGCTGGTCGATACCGTCGGCGCGGGTCGCACCAGTGTTCGCCTGTCGCCCAATGGCGAAACGCAAGGCGCCGACGACAGCAACCCCGTCGCCCTGTTCACCGCCGCCGCCGCCGAACTGCAGCGCCTCGGCATCGGCTTCCTCGAACTGCGCGAGCAAAAACATTATGGCAATTTCGGCCAGACCGACGTGCCGCGCGTCTCGCCGGAAATCCGCAAGGTCTTCACTGGCCCGCTGATCCTCAACCAGGAATACCGGCTCGACAATGCCAGCGAAGACATGGCCTCGGGGCTGGCCGACGGTATCAGCTTTGGCCGGCCTTACATCTCCAACCCCGACCTCGTCGACCGCTTGCGGGCCGATGCCGAACTGGCGCCGGACAATTTCAAGACATGGTATTCCAGCGGTCCCGAAGGCTACACCGATTATCCGCTCATGGAGACGGCCGAAGCCTGAGCGGATTCTATCGCCCCGGCCATGGAGCCGGGGCTGCTTGCGACAAACGTCGCCGGTCGATCGACGAGAACAGGTCGAACGAACATGAAGATTGTGGCGACTTCGTATCTTGGCGCAGAGCCACGTATTTTTTCGGCGGGGAGAATATCTCTTAGTCGCCTGCGCCGCTGTTTTCGGGCGCAGGGTTTGTCTGATCCGCACGTAGCAGCCAGCGTCTGACACCGATCTGGAATAGCGGAATGCTGATCAGCGCCACCTGGCTGAAGATCGGTGTCAGGAATGTCGCGGCAAAGGCAAGAGCGGCCCCGAAAATCACCCCCACCCCACGCGATCGCATGATCAGGCGATCGCGATCGAGGAAATCCGTCCGGGCAAATTCGGGCGATGTCGCCAGCGCGATCAGTCGCGCGCTCAAGATAGCCGTCAGCAGCAAAAAGCCGTTGTAGACCAATGTCGGCACCAGCTGACCCAGATTTTCACCGAGGAACGCGCTGGCAAACGGCATAGCGGCAATCGCCATCAGCAACATCAGATTAGGCCACAACATCCGCGGTGAAAACCGCGCCACTGCGGCAAAGGCACTGTGATGGCCAATCCAGAATCGCCCGATCACCAGGAAGCTGAGCACGAAACTGAAAAATTTCGGAGCCAGATCGACCAGCGCCGTCAGCGCTTCGGCGGTGCTGCCGCCCAGTTCGGGTGGATGAATCTCGATGATCAGCAAGGTGATGGCGATGGCGAATACCGCATCGGAAAAGAAAACCAGCCGTTCGAGCGGATGATCTATCCTGGTCTGCACGTCTTCGCTCCCCGTCAACCAAACCGCGCTTTCAACGTCAGCATCGCTATCGCCGCCTGCGCCGCGCCGCCGCCCTTGTCGAGTTGGGCAGGGTCGGCGCGGCGGATCGCCTGGGCCTCGTCCTCGGTGGTCAATATGCCGTTGCCGATGGCGAGGCCATCCATGGTCAGCGCCATGATGCCGCGCGCGCTTTCGCCAGCGACGATCTCGAAATGATAGGTCTCGCCGCGAATGACCACGCCGATCGCGATATAGGCGTCATATGTTCCCGACGCATCGGCCAGCGCGATCGCGCCGGGTATCTCCAGCGCGCCCGGCACCGTCACGGTCTCATGGCCATGCCCCGCCGCTTCGATGACCGCGCGCGCACCGGCCAGCAACATATCGTTGAGATGATCGTAAAACCGCGCTTCGACGATCAATATCCGTGCCATGGTAACGCCCTCTCCCTATCCGCCCGTGCTACCGGCAATAATCGCACACGCCCCCGCTGTCACCAGCAGCGCACCGGCGATACGCCGGTAATCGAGGGCCTCGCGTAGCAATGCCCCGGCTATGCCGATGCCGAACAGGACGCTGGTTGCACGAATCGCCGAAACCGCGCCAACCGGTGCCAGCCGATAGGCGATGAGGGCAGGCAGATACGCCATCAGCGCCATCGCCCCGGTCTTCAACCCGTGCCGCAGGCTTGCCGCTGCAGCGTCGCGCAGTCCGCCACGATTTCGCATCATGAACAGCGCCGGCATCGAAATTCCGTCGAGAACGAAATACCAGACCAGAAAATTGAACAGATTATCGGCGACTCGCAGCCCTTTGGCGTCGACCAGCGTGAAGGCGACGTTGATCAGGCCGACTGTGACGGCGAGCAGCATGCCGTTGCGCGTCATGCTTCCCGGGCGACCAAGCAGCACTAACCCCGCGCAGATCGTCGCAACCCCGGCAATCGCGACGATGTCGAGCCGGTCACCGAGCCAGATCATGCCGAGCGCCGTCGTGCCGATCGGCACGATGCCGCGCGCTATCGGGTAAGCCAGTGAATAGTCGCTAATGCTGTAGCTTTTGATCAGCACGACATAATAGACGCTGTGCAGCACCCAGCCGCCCAGAAGCCATGGCACGATCGCCGGTTCGGGTGCGCCGACCCATGCGACCAGCGGCAAAGCCAGCGCCAGACCGAGCAGGGAGCTCCAGGCCTGGATAGCAATTTTATCGTCGCCAGCCTTGAGCATGGCATGGGCGGATGAAGACCCGATGGCTGATATTGCTGCCAGCACCAGGCCGAGCAGCGACGCGCTCAACGCTCGTCCGCCCCTTCCCCCGGAATCGCGCGCTCCGCCACCACGGTCAGGCCATAGCCTTCCAGCCCGACCAGCACATTATGCGTCGGCGTCAGCAACTCCATCCTGTGCACCCCCAGATCGGCGAGAATCTGCGCGCCGATGCCATAGGTCCGCAAATCCATGCCCGCCGGTGTGGCGGACCCTGTGGCCGACACGGATGGCGCGGCAGAAGCCGCCTGCTTCGCCAGTGCGCCGGGCAAAGACGGCATCAGCAGCACGATGAGGCCAGCGCCTGCCTCGCCGATCGCCTCCATCGACCGCTGCAGCCGCCGCTTGCGCAAGCCCGGCTGGCCCAGCACATCGTGAAAGACCGACAAGGCGTGCATCCGCACCAATGTCACCCCGGCGGGGTCGACCGAACCTTTTTGCAGAACCAGATTGATGCTGCCGTCGATCTTGTTGCGATACGACTTCACCCGCCAGTCGCCGCCATAATCGGATGCGAACGGCTCTTCGGACACGCATTCGACCAGGCTATCGTTGCGGTGGCGATAGGCGATGAGGTCGGCGATGGTGCCGATCTTCATACCGTGCCGCCGGGCGAACGGGATCAGATCGTCGAGCCGCGCCATCGTCCCGTCATCGTTCATGATCTCGCAGATCACCCCGGACGGATTGAGCCCAGCCAGCCGCGAAATATCGACCGCCGCCTCGGTATGGCCCGCGCGCACCAGCACCCCGCCATCACGGGCGATCAGCGGGAACACGTGACCGGGGGTAACGATATCGTCGCGGCTGCGCGATGCGTCGATCGCCACCGACACGGTGCGCGCCCGGTCCGCCGCCGAAATGCCGGTGGTCACGCCTTCGCGCGCTTCGATCGACGTCGTGAAAGCGGTCTCGTGCCTGGTGCCGTTGGCCCGGCTCATCAGGTCGAGCCCCAGCGCATCGACCCGCGCCTTGGTCAGCGTCAGACAAATCAGGCCTCGGCCATGCGTCGCCATGAAATTGATCGCGGCGGGCGTCGCCATTTGCGCCGGGATGACCAGATCGCCCTCATTCTCGCGGTCCTCGTCATCGACCAGAATGAACATCCGCCCGTTGCGCGCTTCGTCGATGATCTCCTCTGCGCTCGCCATCGGCGACCCGTCGGAGCCATAGGCCAGCCAGTCCTCGAGCTTGCGCAACGTATCCGACGTCGGGTTCCAGTCCGCCGAATCGAGATCGCGCAGACTGTTGGCATGCAGGCCGGCGGCGCGCGCCAGCCCCGATTTGGTGATAGCGCCCTCTTCGACGAGGACACGCAGGCGATCGATGACAGATGTGCTCATGACGCAAGCGTATCACATCATAATGTGATCACCAATGATAAAATCACATTGCCGTCAGTCGCGTCCTAAACCATTCGGTCATCTCGTCCTCCGTCACGTGACCAGATGCAAGCGCATGACCATTCAGGGCCAGAAACACGCGCGCCAGCACCCACGCGGTACGCCTGTTGCCGTCTACAAAGGGATGGTTGCGCGCCACGCCAAAGGCATAAGACGCGGCCAGGACAGCAGGATCATCTTCCCCATAGCCCCAGCGATTGAGAGGCCGCGCCAGCGCGCTGTCGAGCAAGCCCGCGTCACGCACGCCGACACCGCCGCCATGTTCCGCCAATTGCCGGTCGTGGATGGCCATCGCCAGCCGTTCGTCGAGCCAGACCGGCTCGACCCGTTGTGCGTCGGTCACTGCGCCAGGACGCGCAATATATCGCGGTCCTTGCGCATGACCTCTTCGGCCACCTTCATCTGTGCTTCGAAATCGGGATCAGCAGCGGTCAAGCGCAGGCCATCTGGGGACTCAGTCGCATATAAGGTATCGCCGAGAGCAGCGCGCAGCCGCCCCAGCAGCTCCTTTGGCAGAATGATCGCGGCGCTGTTGCCGACCTTGATGATTTTGAGCGGCGTGTTCATACGCTCGTTATAACAGGACCGCCGACCCCTCGCAAGGCCTGCCAAGTCCCGTGCCTAAACCTGTCCCCGCATTGTCCCCGGACACAGCGCCGCCTCGCTCCGCCCATTGGCAACCCGCGCGCCAACAAACTGGTTCAGCGCGCTCATCACCGCCCGCCCGTTGCGGTGGTTGGCAAGATACTGTCCCGCCCGCTCCCGCCGCGCCGCAACATGCGGCGGCCCGCCGCCCTCGCCATCGGCAATCCGCAACGCCCCATCCTCACCGAAATAGAGTAACCGCGCGCCGCCAATGTCCTGCGCCGCATCCCCGGGCACATGCGCCCCGGCACGCGGCACCAGAAAATCCCATAGCTCGCGCAATTGCGCCGATGGCAGGGCACTGGTCAGATAGGCCGCAAGATCGCGGCGGATTTCCGTGTTGCACCGCGTCCGCCGCGCCGCGAAACCGCTCACCTGTGCGAAATCGACCGGAGAATCCGCCGCCATGCCCGCCTCGCGCCGGATGGCGACCTCGGCCATCTCGATGCTGTCATGCTGGCCCTCGCCATCCTCATCATAGGCGGTGACGCCATTACAACTGTCGTTCCCGATCCCCACCGGCATCGCCATATTGGGCAACAATATCCGCGCCAGATCATAACCCCGGTCAAGCGTCGCCGAATCACGGCGCGCATCCACAGCCTGCGCCAGTTCGCGCCCATATTCGATGGCTGCACGCTGCGCCCGCTCGCGTTGCAAATGTGCGATGACCGCAGGCGTGCAGGCCGCGCCGCCATCGCAAATCGGGCGCTGCGCAACGATTGTGCAGGCCGCAGCCGGAGCACTCACCCCCATCACCGCCAGCGCGGCAATAGCCCAAAACCCCCGCCCGATCACGCCGCCAGCACCGCCTGCATGCGCTGCAAATAGCGCGCCAGCGTATCGATCTCGATATTGACCGCCTGCCCCGCCGCCAACCCGGCAAAGCTCGTCACGTCCCAGGTGTGCGGGATGATGTTGAGGTGGAACACACAGCCATCGGCATCATCGGCAACCGCATTGACCGTCAGCGAAACGCCATCGACCGCGACCGATCCCTTGGCCGCGATAAAGGGTGCAAGCGCGCGTTCAACCCGCACTGTCACATGGTGCGATCCGCCGATTTCCTCGACCCGTTCGACCTCGCCCACGCCGTCGACATGCCCGGTGACGATATGCCCGCCCAGCTCATCACCCACCTTCAGCGCCCGTTCCAGATTGAGCCGCCGCCCCACCGCCCACATGCCGTCTGCGGTGCAGGCCATGGTCTCGCCGCTGGCATCGACCGCAAACCAGTCCGCCCCCTTGTCGACCACCGTCAAACAGCAGCCGGAACAGGCGATCGATGCGCCGATCGCCACCCCCGCCATGTCGTAATCGCAGCCGATGACGATGCGCACATCGCCGCGCTGCTCTACCGAGCGAATGGTGCCGATGGCGGTGACGATCCCGGTAAACATCGATGCAGATCCTTTGTCCCACCCCCCTTGCGGGAGCGGATAGTAAAAGTGGCCAGCACGCTGGCTGCCGGAACCTGGAGAGAGAGGCGGCACAGCGCCGTCTCCCGGTCAAACCCGCCTATATATCTCAATCCGGTCCATACCAAGCATTCGCGCATCGCACAGCGTCCAGCGCCCGTGCGCCGCATCCAGCGACGCAAGGCCGATTTCCCCCAGGCTCGCCCGCCCCGCCCCGATCAGGATCGGCGCGCGATACAGCACCAGCCTGTCGACCAGATCCTCGGCCAGAAACGCCGCCGCCGCTGCCGCCCCGCCCTCGACCAGCAAGTCATTGACCCCCGGCAAGGCGGTTGCTGCATGAACCGTGGCGACCGTTTCCCAGCCATCCGGCGCGATTGATGACGACAATAGCACCCGCCGCGGTGCGCGCGCCTCCAGCCCGGCCAGCCGCACGTCGAGCGCCGGCGCATCCGCCTCCCACGTCCCCCGGCCGACCAGGATCGCGTCGCTGCGCGCGCGCAACAGATGGGCGTGCGCCCGCGCCCGCTCGCCAGTGATCCAGCGGCTGCGGCCATCGCCCATCGCGATACAGCCATCGAGGCTGGTGGCGAGTTTCAGCGTGACATGCGCCCGGCCCGTCGTCGCCCGGCTCCACCAGCCCGCCATCACCGCGCGCGCTTCGGCAGCGGATACTCCGCCAAGCGCACCGATACCTGCCTCGTCAAGTCTTGCTACTCCGGCGCCATATGTTCGCGGATCGGGGTCGATTGTGGCGACCACCACATCCGCCACCCCGGCGGCAACCAGCGCATCGGCGCACGCCCCGCCGCGCTCCGAACCATGCGCGCACGGTTCGAGCGTCACATAAGCGGTTGCGCCGCGCGCCGCCGCGCCAGCCGCCGCCAGCGCCATGGCTTCCGCGTGCGGCCGCCCTCCGGCCTGCGTCCAGCCGCGCCCCACCACCCGGCCATCGGCCACCAGCACACAGCCGACATTGGGATTGGGCGTCGAAAGCCCGCGCCCGCGCGACGCCAGCGCGATGGCTGCGGCCATCCACCGGCCATCATCGCGCGCCGCTGTCACCGTTTCGGTGCAGCTGCTGATGGCGCATCCTCTGCTGCCGCCCGTGGTAACGGCGGCGCGCCCTCTGCTGCCGCCCGTGGTAACGGCGGCGCGTTGTCTGCTGCCGCCCGTGGTAACGGCGGCGCGTTGTCTCCTGCCGCCCGTGGTAACGGCGGCTGGGGCAACCCTCTGGCCTCGGCCTCATCCAGATCGGCGAGTGCCTGGCGGATCGTCGCGCGGGCGTCGTCAAATTCGTTCGCGGCCTTGGTGGCATCGAAATCCTGGCCCAGCACCTTGGCCATCTCACCATAATTGGCCCGCACCTTTTCGTTGCGGTCGTTGGCCGCCAGCGCCCGGTTCAGCCAGTCGCGCCGGATCGCGAATTCGGACCGGTCCGACGGCCAGCTTTGCACATAGATGATTTCGCGTCTGGGCGGCTCGGGCTGGACCGACCGGGCCATGAAATAAAACACCAGCATCGGCACGGTGATCGCCAGGCCCAGCGCGGGCCAGCGATGCGGCCGGTCGACCTTGATGTAATTCCAGAAATCCTTGACGCCGCCAGAAACGTCGGGGGGAGTGAATATCGCCATGCGCCCGTAGATAAGACGCGTTATCCCGCTTGGCGAGGGGGCATGTCGGTCACCGGGGCAGGCCGGCGATGCTCACCCGCCCCGCCGGTCGAGCCACTCCGCCATGATCGCATTGACCGCGTCCGGCGCGTCCTGCTGCACCCAATGCGACATGCCGGGCAGGGTGTGCAGTTCGAAATCGGGGACATAGTCGCCGGTGCCCTCGGTGCAGCGGATGTCGAGCGCACCATCCTCCTCGCCCCAGATCATCAGCGTCGGCACATCGACCACGCCGTTGCCGATACGCCTCGCGTCGGGCGTGCGCAGCAGGGCGCGGTAATAATTGATCATTGCAGTCATCGCACCATCGCGCCGGGCGGCATCGGCATAGACTTGCAGCACGGCCGGCGGAAAATTGGCCGGCGTCGCGGTCCAGCCGGAAAAACTGCGCCGGATCGCCGCGGCATTATCGCGGGTTAAAAACCATTCGGGCAACAATTTTAGCTGAAAGAAAAACACATACCAGCTTTTTTTGAGCTGATACCAGCGGCGGATTTCGCGTTGCGCGCATTTCGGGTGGGGCACGTTCATGATCACCAGCCGGCGCAACGGCCGCAGCTTCTTGATCGCGAAATGCCACGCGACCAGCGCGCCCCAGTCGTGCGCGACCAGCATCACCTCAGCCGCCCCGCTCGCGTCGATCAGCGCGGCGACATCCTGCGCCAGCCCATCCATGCGATAGGCGGCGACGCCCCCGGGCTTGTCGCTCGCGCCATAGCCGCGCATGTTCGGGGCCCACACGCGCCAACCGCGCGCCGCCAGCATCGGCATCTGCGCCCGCCAGCTGAAATTGAGCTCGGGAAAGCCGTGCAGGCACAGCGCGAGCCTGCCGGTGCCACCATCGGCGGCATCGCATTCGGCCAGCTCGAACCGCAGCCCATTGGCCTCGACAAAGCGCATCCGGATGCCGCTCCCGGCTTGCGGGGTCCAGCTGAACGGGGGTGGGGCTATGGTCATGGCCATCAGCCTAGCACCACGGCAACAAACCCCAAAACGCTCCATGGTTGCGCGCCACTCCAGAGCAGCACGGCGCGGCGCTGCACTGGAGTAGAGTTGATCCGGCAGCCCGTCCTTATTCCTCGATCCGGAACATCACCGCCACATCCTGCGTCGATTCAACCGCCACCCCGTCGCGCGTCGCAGGCCGGAAGCGCCAAGCCCGCAGCGCCTGACGCTCGGTGGCGCGCAGGAACGCGTCATTGGCGCAGCCATTGTCGCGTACCGCCGTCACCCGTCCCGATGCCGCGATCGTGACCGTCACCGGGCAGCGCCCCTCGGTGCCCTCACGCTGCATGGCGCTCGGATAATCCGGCTGGAAACGGTTGGCATAACGCGGGTCGCGCACCGCCTCGCGCCACACAGGCGCGGGTGCAACGATGATCCGCTCGGCTGCGCCGCCGCCGCCGGTCAGCCCGCCGCCGCCGGTCTCGACCCGGATCTCACCGAAATCGGTATCGAACCTGTCGATGACGACGGGATCGTCGGTCAGGGGCCGGACGTCGCTTGTCGGACGGGCCATGACCGTGGGGCGTTCGTCGGGACGCGGCGCGGGCGCATCATCGATCGTCGGCGGCGGCACGACGATATTCTTGCCGGTCAATATTTCCGGCCCGCGCACGGTCAGGTCGGGTGCCACCAGCGCCAGGATCAGCGCCGCCCCGACGCCGCCGGCAATCGCGACCGCCAGTCCGGCGGAAACGGCGCGGTGGGCTCCGCCAGTGCGATACCCGCCGATGCCGGGGGCTTCGGTACCAAATGTGCCGGAATAAGCGGGGTGGCCAGCGGCCAGCGCAGGCTGGCGGGCTCCGGCACCCATCATCAGGAACGGTAATGCCATGACAGTCTCTCCTCTCGTTTCCCGCATGCCGCAAGGCTGCGAATGATGCGCCGGGGGGAGATCGGACACAGCGGCTCTGCGTCCGCTTTGTACAACCGGCTTTGTCCACCCGGCGCATTGAGAATATGTTACAACATTACCTTCTCGTCAAGCGGTTAGTTTCATGAGGTGCGTGTCAAGCGCTGTTGCGTCGACACTCCGCCGCTGTCCTACAACCCATGTTTTTGTTATGTTCTGCAAATCGGCAACCGTCGGCGTTGCGCACTGTCACCCAGAGGCTCATCGGACTCATGGCTATCCCGTCCTGCCGCCGCCGCTCGTCCCGCCGCCATATGATCGCTAAAGCGACAAAGGAGACAGTCGATGGGCCCCGACGCGTATATTTTGTCGCTTTAGTGGACCTGGGATCAGCAATCCCGGGACGCCGCCTGCAGTCGCTCGATCGTCGAATCGCGGCCGATCAGCGGCAGCAGCGCTGCCATGTCCGGCCCCGAATCGCGTGCGGTCAGCGCGCGCCGCAACGGGTGGAACAGCCCGCGCCCCGTGCGTCCGCTGCTCGTCTTCAGACCGGCCGTCAGCTGGTGCCACGGGTCGCTGCCCGCGCTCCAGTCGATCGTCCCGGCCAGCACCGCCGCTTCGGCCAGAAAGCCGCGATCCCCGGCATCGCTGCCTGCATCGGCCAGCGGCCCGGTGACCATCGCCCACCAGTCGGCGGCCTCCGCCACTGTCGCCAGATTGGGACGGATCGCCGCCCAGCCCGCGGCATCCATGCCCTCGGGCAGCCGCGCCGCCACCGCTGCATAGGGCAGGCTATGGATCACCCGGGCATTGAGCTGCGCCAGCTCGCCCTCGTCGAACCGCGCCGGAGCCCGGCCGAACCGCCCGAAATCAAAGCTCGCGATCAGCGGCGCGACATCGGTGAACGCCTCGACCGGATCGCTGGTGCCAAGCCGGGCCAGCTTGGCCACCAGCGCCATCGGCTCAATGCCTGCCTCGCGGAAATGGTCGATGCCCAGACTGCCCAGCCGCTTCGACAGCTTGCCTTCCGCGCCGGTCAGCAGCGCGGTGTGCGCAAAATGTGGCAGCGGCGCGCCGAGCGCGCCGAACATCTGCACCTGGACGGCGGTGTTCGACACATGATCCTCGCCGCGCACCACATGCGTGATTCCCAGATCGGCGTCGTCGATCACCGACGGCAGCATATAGAGCCAGCTACCGTCGGCGCGGCGCACCACCGGATCGGACAACAGCTTTGGGTCGAACATCTGTTCGCCGCGCACCAGGTCGGTCCAGGCGATCGGCGCATCATGATCGAGCCGGAATCGCCAGTGCGGCAGGACGCCTGCCGCTTGCTTGGCCGCGCGCTCGGCGGCGCTCAGCACCAGCGACGTCCGCTCATATACCGGCGGCAACCCGCGCGACAACAGGACCTTGCGGCGGATGTCGAGCTCATCGCTCGTCTCGTAACAGGGATAAATGCGCCCCGCCTCGACCAGCCGGTCGAACGCCGCCCGATACAGCGCAAACCGCTCCGACTGGCGCACTTCGCCATCGGCGGCCAGGCCCAGCCACGCCATATCGGCGCGGATCGCATCGACGAACCGCTGTTCGGAGCGCGCTTCGTCGGTATCGTCGATGCGCAGCATCATCCTCCCGCTGTTCGCCCGGGCGAACAACCAGTTGTGGACGATCTGGCGGATGTTGCCGACATGCAGCAAGCCGGTCGGCGACGGGGCAAAACGGGTAACGACGGTCATGCCCGGGCCTATAACCCAATTTGGCCCGGCGGCGAGCCGCAATCGGGCCACACCGGTCGGATCGCGCGCCGCTGTCGGACCGCCTTCACCAATGATTTACCATCCGGGCCTAACCCCCGATGCTGCATGCATTCCATCGCGCGCCTTTTCCGCAGGCTGTGGCCCGCTGTCCCGCCGGACGTCCGCGACGATCTGGCGATGCTGCGGCTCGGGCGCCTGCGCGCGCAGGTGCCGCTGCTCTATGTCACGACCATCCTGGTCGTCATGGCATCGATGACCGCCACCGATGCTCACGCCGGATTCGCGATCAAATATGGCATGCCGATGACGATCATTCTCGTCTGCGCCGCCCGTCTCGGCTGGTGGCTGACCCATGGCCGCAATCCCGCCTCGGCAGATGCCGCGCGCGCCATGATCCTGCGCACGACCGTCATCGCATCGTTGATCTGCATGCTCGCCAGCAGCTGGACGGTGATGAGCTGGCTCGAATCGATGCCCGGCCAGCGCACCTATTATCCGATGTTCATGGCGATCGGCGCCTTGGCGGCGGCCTTTTGCCTGTCGTCGGTGCGCTTTGCCACCATCGCGCTGCTGTTTGCCGGCGTCGGGCCGGTGGTCGTCGCACTGGTGGCAGCGGGCAACCGGATGGACAGCATCGCCGCCGGAGTGGTGTCTCTTGGCAGCCTGTTCCTCGTCCAGATGATCCAGCAGCAGCATGGCCAGATCGTCGACCTTCTGGGCCTGCAACGCGGTATGCGGATGCTGGCCGATACCGATGCGCTGACCGGCCTGCCCAACCGCAGAGCGCTCTACGAACGGCTGGCCGACGCGTTGACAGGGTCTGTCGGGATCGGAATCGCGCTGCTCGATCTTGACGGATTCAAGCCGGTCAATGATGCGCATGGCCATGCTGCAGGCGATCTGCTGCTGTGCGAAGTTGCCCGTCGATTGCAGGGCGCGTGCGGCGACCGGGCCATCGCCTATCGCCAAGGCGGAGACGAATTCGCGATCCTCGCCGACGACGCAAACGAAGCCGACGTAAAGGCGCTGGCTTCGGCGCTGCTGACATCCCTCGCGACGCCCTTCGCGATCCACGGGCATCGGCTCGCCATCGGTGCCAGCGTCGGCACCGCATTGTCGCGCAGTGACGACAGCGTGGATAGTCTGGTCGCCCGCGCCGACGCGCGCCTCTATGCTGCCAAGGCGCTGCATGGCCCGGATCTGCGTCGCCGCATCGGCTGACGCCGCCTACCCGCTGCGAAAACCGTGCGTGATCGGATAGCGCCGGTCGCGGCCGAAATTGCGGGTGCCCAGTTTGACCCCCGGCGGTGCCTGCCGCCGCTTATATTCAGCGATCGCCAGCAACCGCTCGATCCGCACGACAACCGCCCGCTCATGCCCGCGCGCCGAGACCTCGTCGACCGAAAGCTCCTGTTCGACCAGCCCGAGCAATATGTCGTCGAGCACCGCATAATCGGGCAGAGAGTCCGAATCTTTCTGGTCGGGCCGCAGTTCGGCGCTCGGCGGCTTGCTAATAATTTGTTCGGGTATCACCGGCCCCGCCCGCCCCAGCCCGATGCGCGGCACATGGGCGTTGCGCCACCGCGCGATGCGAAACACCGTCGTCTTGTACGCGTCCTTCAGCGGATTATAGCCGCCCGCCATATCGCCATAGATCGTCGCATAGCCAACGCTCATCTCGCTCTTGTTACCGGTGGTCAGCAACATCGACCCGAATTTGTTGCTCAGCGCCATCAGCGTCACGCCGCGGATCCGCGACTGGATATTCTCCTCGGTGATGTCGACCTCGACATCAGCAAAACTGCCCGCCAGCATCGCATCATAAGCTTCGACGGCAGGGGCGATCGCGATCAGGTCATGCCGCGCCCCGATCATCTCGGAACAGAGCGCCGCATCATCCAGGCTCGACTGGCTGGTGAACCGGCTCGGCATCATCACGCAATGCACCCGCTCCGGTCCCAGCGCATCGGCGGCAATCGCTGCACACAGCGCACTGTCGATCCCGCCTGACATGCCCATCACGACGCCCGGAAAGCGGTTGCGCTCCACATAATCGCGCAGCGCCAGCACCATGGCTGAATAAATATCGGCCGGATGCTCCTCCCACTCCACCAGATCGCCACTGTCGCACGACCAGCGCCCGTCCGCACCCTTGGTCCAGCGCGTAACCCGCTCCTCCTCGGCCCAATCGCCAGCCGATCCCTTGCAGCGCGCCGTAGATCGAACTGTACTGCGCCAGCGGGAACAGCCGCGAGACGAAATAGGCTGATACGTCCAGCTCCAGTCCGGCCAGCGCGAAAACTCCGGTTCTGGATAATTTCGGACGTGATTTGACAAAACTTGCAGTAGAAGGAAAGCTTGACCCGGTAATCGGTCGTGAAAAAGAAATTGAGCGTGTGGCGCAGATTTTGAGCCGCCGCAAGAAAAATAATCCTGTGC
>JANNMK010000012.1:0-10209 GCA_031397785.1 Sphingomonas sp.
GGCTCTTGTTCCGCAGTTTCCTAAGCCCCAGCGCAATCCGTCGCCGTGTAGCGTGTGGGTAGATGACTTCGTCGATGAAGCCCATGCTGGCAGCGACGAAGGGGTTGGCGAAGCGGGTTTCGTATTCGGTGGTTCGCTGCGCGATTTCTTCGGGAGTTTTGCCGCGGAAGATGATTTCGACTGCGCCTTTCGCGCCCATCACGGCTATTTCGGCGGTGGGCCAGGCGTAATTGAGGTCGCCGCGCAGGTGCTTCGATGCCATCACGTCATAGGCGCCGCCATAGGCCTTTCGCGTGATGACGGTGATCTTTGGCACGGTCGCCTCGGCATAGGCGAAGAGGAGTTTGGCGCCGTGCTTGATGATGCCGTTATGCTCCTGTACCGTTCCCGGGAGGAAGCCGGGGACGTCGACCAGGGTGACGATGGGGATTTCGAAGGCATCGCAGAAGCGGACGAACCTTGCGGCTTTCTTGGATGAATTGATGTCGAGGACGCCGGCCAGCACCATCGGCTGGTTGGCGACGATGCCGACGGTCCGCCCCTCGATCCGGCCAAAGCCGGTCAGGATGTTGGCGGCGTGGGCGGGCTGGATTTCGAAGAAGTCGCCTTCGTCGACGATTTTGCGGATCAGCTCGTGCATGTCGTAGGGCTGGTTGGCGGACGGCGGGATCAGCGTGTCGAGGCTCGCCTCTTCGCGGTCCCAGGCATCGTCGGTCGGGCGTTCGGGAACGCCGGTGCGGTTGTTTTCGGGGAGGAAGTCGAAGAAGTCGCGCGCGGCGAGCAGTGCCTCAATGTCGTTTTCATAGGCCACATCGGCGACGCTGGTCTTGGTGGTGTGGGTGATCGCGCCGCCCAGTTCCTCTTGGCTGACGACCTCGTTGGTCACGGTCTTGACCACGTCGGGGCCGGTCACGAACATATAGCTCGAGTCCTTCACCATGAAGATGAAGTCGGTCATGGCGGGCGAATAGACCGCGCCGCCGGCGCAGGGGCCCATGATCAGGCTGAGCTGCGGCACGACGCCCGATGCGAGCACATTGCGCTGGAACACCTCGGCATAGCCGCCGAGGCTCGCCACGCCTTCCTGGATGCGCGCACCGCCTGAATCGTTGATGCCGATGACGGGGGCACCGACCTTCATCGCCATGTCCATGACCTTGCAGATTTTCTGCGCGTGGCGTTAGGAGAGGCTGCCGCCGAAAACCGTGAAATCCTGGCTGAAGACATAGACGAGGCGGCCGTTAATCGTACCCGATCCAGTGACCACGCCGTCGCCGGGAAAGACCTGATCGGCCATGCCGAAATCGGTGCAATTATGTTCGACATACATGTCGAGTTCCTCGAACGACCCTTCGTCGAGCAGCACATCGAGCCGTTCACGCGCGGTCAGCTTGCCCTTGGCATGTTGCGCGTCGATCCGATGCTGGCCGCCGCCGAGGCGGGCGGCGGCGCGGCGCTTTTCGAGTTCGGCGATGTTGGATGACATGAGCTGTTCGACTTTGCTTTGCGGCGGCGTGCCATGGTCATTTAGCCATATCATCAGTTATGCAAGTGCAAGTTAGATTTTGACAACGCCAAGCCGGATCATGTCGCGCGCCGTATCGGCTACGCTTTCGTCTACCGGGCGGCTGTGCCAGCCGAGCACCTGTCTGGCGTGGCTGGCGTCATTTTCCCGGATATTGCCGATCTCACCGACCACCTGCCGAAGGACAGGATCGAATTGAGCGGCGATCTTTACGAGGAAATTGGGCAGTTTGCGGGTCGGCACCCGTGAGGCATCATTGCCGAGCGTATCGCGCAGGATGCGGGCAATATCCTCCATCCAGACGAACGGGCCGGACGCTATGAAGCGTTCATTGTTCATGCCCGGTTCGGTCAACAGGCGGACGTGCATGGCGGCGACGTCGCGGACATCGACCACACCAAAGCCCAGCCGGGGGATGCCGGGCATCGCCCCTTCGAGCAGTTTTCTGATGGCTTCGAGCGAGGTCGAGAAATCGGCGGTGAGCAGGGGTCCGAGAACCAGCGAGGGATTGACCGTGCAAAATTCCATCGCCCCGCCTTCGCGCGCCATCCAGTCGCGCGCCGCGCGTTCGGCGATCGTTTTGGATTTGACATAGGCGTAGGCGTCCGCGCTGGTCACGTCGGTCCAGTCTGCTTCGGTAAAGCGCGTCTTGCCGCGATGGCCATAGGATATGGCAGCGACGGACGAAGTCATCACGACGCGGGCGACCCCGGCATCGCGGGCAAAGCGCAGCGCACGCAACGCCCCTTCGCGGGCCGGCACGATCAGCTCATCATCGCTTTTTGGCGCGTTGGACGGCAGCGGTGAGGCGACATGCGCCACATGGCTGCACCCAGCAACCGCTTTGGCCCAGCCCGCATCCTCCATCAGATCGGCTGCGAAAAAGGCAAGTCTGCCGGGATCGACATCAAGCCAGCCGCGCACTTCATCCTCGCGGGCGAGGTTGCGGATGGTGGTGTTGACCATCCAGCCTTCGGCAACCAGCTGGCGGATAATGAACCCGGCGATATAGCCCGATCCGCCGGTAACCAGAACCTTGCCCGCCATCACATCGCTCCCCGCCGTGCCGATCACCATGGGGATACCGCTATGCGTTTAATGCGCAGACTGCAATTTCCATCCTCTCCTTTGCGATCGCAGCGAAGCAATCCGAGACGGGTATGCACAAAACCCCGGATTGCTTCGCTGCGATCCCACTGGACGCGGGTAGCCCTATTTCAGCAGCACCAGTTCCTCTGCCATGGTCGGGTGCAGCGCGATGGTCTGATCGAACTGCGCCTTGGTCAGGCCCGCTTTTACCGCGACCGCGGCAGCTTGCAGGATTTCGGCGGCATCCGGCCCGATCATGTGCAGGCCGACGACCCGGCCCGTCGCATCATCGACCACCATCTTGTAGAGCGCCCGTTCGTTGCGGCCGGCCAGGACATTCTTCATCGGCCGGAAATCGGACGTGTAGGTGCGCACCGTGCCGAGCGTGTTGCGGGCCTCTGCCTCGGTCAGGCCTACGGCGGCAATGGGTGGGTGCGAGAAGACCGCCATGGGGATGTCGCTATGATCGACCGCTGTCGGATGGTCGCCGAACACCGTGTCGGCGAAGGCATGGCCTTCGCGGATCGCCACGGGGGTGAGCTGGACCCGATCCGTCACATCGCCCACCGCATAGATATGATCGACACTCGATCTGGAATAGCGATCGACCCTGACCGCACCATTGGCGGCGAGTTCGACGCCCTGCGCTTCGAGACCGAGCCCGGCGGTGCGCGGTGCGCGGCCGGTGGCGAACATCACCAGATCGGCCTCAATGGGCTCGCTGCCGTCAAGCTTGACGGAGTAACTGCCGTCGGCGTTTTTATCGATCCTCTCGAACGGGCAGTTGAAGCGGAACATGATCCCTTTGGCCATCGAGATTTGCAGCAGCCGATCCCTTATCTGTGCGTCGTAACCGCGCAGGATGGTGTCGCCACGATTGACGATGGTGACCTGGCTGCCAAAGCTGTTGAAAATACCGGCGAATTCATTGGCGATATAGCCGCCGCCGGCGATGATGACTCGCCGCGGCAAGGCATCGAGATGAAACACCTCGTTCGAGGTGATGCCATGGTCTGAGCCGGGAAAATCCGGTTTGACCGGCCAGCCGCCGGTAGCGATCAGGATGATCCGGGCGGTGAGACGGGTTCCATCGGCCAGTTCGATGTCATGTGGCCCGACCAGTTTGGCGAGGCTTTTGATTACGGTGACATGGTGGTTGGCGAGCGTCTCACCGTAAATCCCTTCGAGCCGGGTGACTTCTTCGAGCACGCTGTCGCGCAGGCGGACCCAATCGAAACTGGTTTCCCCGACCGTCCAGCCGAATTTCTGTGCGTCTTTGAGATCTTCGGCAAAGTGCGAACCGTAAACCAGCAGTTTTTTCGGCACGCAGCCGCGGATCACACAAGTGCCGCCGACGCGATGTTCCTCGGCGATCGCGACTTTAGCGCCATGACCGGATGCGATGCGTGCAGCGCGCACCCCGCCCGACCCCGCGCCTATGACGAACAGGTCATAATCGAATTCAGCCATATATTCTGGTCCTCAAACTTTGGTTCGCTTCGTTTAGTCAAGATAGTGTCGCGCGTGCCTTGCCGCCGCGCGAATTTACAGATTACTCTCATCGCCTGCGTGCAGCGCGCTTCCGAGCGCAGCATCGAGCAATGCGCGTGTGGCGATATCGAACGCATCGCCGCCATCGCTGTCGATCGCCTTGGCCATGTCCTTGCCGAGCTCGACCCCGAACTGATCGAACGGATTGATGCCGAGCATCACGGCATTGGCAAAGGTGCGGTGTTCGTAGAACGCGATCAACGCGCCGATCGTGTAGGGATCGACCCGGTCGAGCAGCAGGGTGACCGAGGGGCGGTCGCCGGGATAGTCGCGGGCACGATCCGCCGGATTGGCTCGCCCCTCCATCAACGCGGCACCCTGGGCAATGCAGTTGCCGAGCAGAATGACATGATGTTCCGGGTCCAGATCATGCCCCGGTTCGATTGCCGCGACGAATTCGACCGGAACCAGATGTGTTCCCTGATGCAGCAGCTGGAACACTGCGTGCTGAGCGTCGGTGCCGACCCCGCCCCAGGTTATCGGTGCCGATGGCCGAGTCAGCGGCACGCCTTCGCGCGTCACCCGTTTGCCGTTCGATTCCATTTCAAGCTGCTGGAGATAGGACGGCAGCAACCGCAGCCGTTCGTCATAGGCGAACAATGCGCGGGTCTGACAGCCCATCAGTTGCGTGTAGGTGAGGTCGGCAAATGCCGCGAGCACCGGGATGTTGCGTTGCCATGGCGTATCGCGAAAGTGGCGATCCATTTCGGCAGCGCCATCGAGCAACGCGGCAAATGATTCCCAGCCAAGCGCTGCTGCTGCTGGAAAACCGATCGACGACCACAGCGAATAGCGACCGCCGACACTTTCCTGGAATGGCAGGATGCGGGTTTCATCGATGCCCCAGTCGATGGCGCGATCGGGCATGGCGGTCAGCGCGATGAGTTGCGCCATCGGGTCATCGACCCCGCCCTCGGCCAGCCATTCGAGCGCGCTTCGGGCGTTGAGCAGGGTTTCGGTGGTGGTGAAAGTTTTCGATGCAACAGCGATCAGCGTGGCGTGCGGATCGAACCCGCTGAGCGCCTGCTTGAGCGCTGCGCCATCGACATTGGATACGACAGCCACGTCGAAACGGTTGGCGTCGCGACCCAAAGCGTCGATCAGCAAGTCGGGGCCGAGCGCCGAGCCGCCAATGCCGATATGAACGATATGGGCGATAGGACCGAATGCATCGGCATCGATCGCATCGACCAGCGCGCGCATCCGGTGGTGGAAAGACCGGGCGATCGCCACGCTGTCCGCAGCGCCTTCGCCGCGTTGCGCCGTATGTTCGGCGGCGCGGCCCTCGGTTGTGTTGATCGCTTCGCCCGCAAACAACGCCTTGCGTTGCCCGTCGAGACCGGCGGCATCCGCCAGCGCAGCAAATGCGCCGAGCAGGCGATCGTCGAGATGAGTTTTGGTCCAGTCAAAGCGGATACCGGCGAGATTATGGACCAGCCGGTCGATGCGGTCCTGACCCTGACCTTCGATCAGCTCGCGGATCGGCGTGGCGGGCCTGAGTTCTTCCACTGCCTGCCATGCCTGCTCGATTGCGCTCACGCTTGTCGTCCTTGTCCAGAAATTTGCGGTTGGCGCCCGCCCTAGCGGCGTTCGCTGGCCGATGCCACGCCGATCGACGGCGATCCCCGGTCAACTTGACGTGCGGGCAAGCGCAGCCCAAAGCGCCGCAAATGCCCGAAACGCAGCCCCAAACCGATGCTAACGCACTCATCGAAGCCCCCCCCGCGGCTGAAGAAGAGCGCGTCGATATTCAGCGCGAGTTATTCGAATTCGGCAAATTCCTGCTGACTTTCGCCCTGCTGGTGCTGATCGTCCGCAGCTTTGTGATATCGAGTTTCAACATTCCGTCGGAATCGATGCAGCCGCGTTTACTGATCGGCGATTTCCTGATCGTCAATAAATCCGCTTATGGCTATACCCGGCACAGCCTGCCTTTCAGCTGGCCGCTGATTTCCGGACGGCTGTTGCCCCGGACGCCGGAACGCGGTGACGTGGCGGTGTTCAAGCACCCGATTGACAACACCGACTATATCAAGCGCGTGATCGGCCTGCCCGGCGACCGCATCCAAGTGATCGACGGTGTGGTGCGCATCAACGATGTGCCGGTGGCGCGTCGCCAGGTTGCGCCGCTGGTCATCCCGGCGACCCAGAATATGATCGAGGCAAGTTTCAACAATCCCTGCTTTCGCGCCGCTTTCGAGGTTCAGGCTGCCGACGGTCGCCTGTTTTGCCGCTATCCGCAATATGTCGAAACGCTGCCAAATGGCCGCAGCTATGCTGTCCTCGACCTCATCATTTCGGATGCCGATACAACCGGTGTCTATCAGGTTCCCCCTGGTCACCTATTCCTGATGGGCGACAATCGCGATCGCAGCTACGACAGCCGCTTTCCTGCTGTGGCCGGAGCGGGGATAGGGATCGTACCAGAGGACCGGCTGGTCGGTGAGGCGCTGGTGACGATATTTTCCACCGATGGATCGTCGCGCTGGTACAATCCGCTGAGCTGGTTCACCGCCAGCCGCTGGGACCGGATCGGGGAAGGATTTTGACCGGGCCGATTGCCGACATCGCCGCTGCCATCGGCTACACGCCGCGCGATGACGCGCTGTTCATCGAAGCGCTGACTCATGGCAGTCATGGAGCCAAGGGCGGCAACGCGGGTGGACGGGACTATCAGCGGCTCGAATTTCTCGGCGACCGGGTGCTTGGTCTCATCATCGCCAGCGAACTCTATCGGCGCTTTCCCCGCGAGAGCGAGGGCCAGTTGTCCGCCCGGCTCAACGGACTGGTCACCGGCGAGACTTGCGCAGAAATTGCACGCGAACTCGGCCTTGCGCCGCTGATCCGGCTCGGCAAGCAGGCCCGTGACGATGGCGGGCGGGAAAGCGCAAACATATTGGGCGATGTTGTCGAAGCGATTATCGGGGCCATCTATCTCGATGCCGGGCTGGAGGAGGCAAGGCGTCTCGTCCTGGCGCGTTGGGGTTCACGCATTGACGCAGTGAACGAAGCACCCAAGCATCCCAAATCGGCATTGATGGAATGGGCCGCTGCCAGCCGACGCAAGCCACCCGAATACAGCGTGACAGCGAGGGACGGGCCCGACCATGCGCCATATTTCACCGTGAGCGTCGCAATCGCCAATGCAGGCGAGGCATCAGGCAGCGGCAGCAACAAGCAGGACGCCGAGAAAGCGGCAGCGATGGCGCTGCTTGCCATATTGGAGCAACGATCATGACGCGGACATGCGGTTTCATTGCGGTGGTCGGCGCGCCCAATGCCGGCAAGTCGACACTGGTCAACGCGCTGGTCGGACAAAAGGTCGCGATCACCAGCGCCAAGGCGCAGACGACGCGCACCCGACTGATGGGTATCGCGATCGAGGGTGAGGCGCAAATCGTGCTGATCGACACACCGGGGATATTCACGCCGTCGCGGCGGCTCGACCGGGCGATGGTCGCGGCGGCGTGGAGCGGAGCGGAGGATGCCGATGCGATCCTGCTGACACTGGATGCCAAGACCGGCATCAACGCCAAGGTCGAGGCGATTTTGGCGGCGCTGAATGACCGCAAGGAGCCGCTGCTGTGCGCGATCAACAAGGTCGATCTGGTCGCCAAGGAGCCGCTGCTGACGCTGGCGACGATGCTGGGCGAGCGGGCGCCGTTCGTCGAGACGCATTTCATCAGCGCGCATACAGGCGACGGCGTGCCGGGGCTGAAAACCCGGCTCGCCGCCATGCTACCGCAAAGCGGCTGGCATTTCCCGGACGACGAGGTCAGCGATGCATCCGAGCGCATACTGGCGGCCGAGATAACCCGCGAACAAATCTATCGTCAGCTGCATGCCGAGCTGCCCTATGCCAGCACTGTCGAGACCGAGAAATTCACTGCGCGGCGGGACGGTTCGGTTGAAATCCACCAGCAGATACTGGTTGCCCGCGATACGCAGCGGGCCATCGTGCTGGGCAAGGGTGGCGCAAAAATCCGCAGCATCGGCAGCGCAGCGCGTGAGGAGATAGCGGCGCAGCTGGGCCGAAAATGCCATTTGTTCCTGCACGTCAAGGTCAAACCGGACTGGGACGAGGATCGCGGCGTTTACCGCGATATGGGCCTCGACTGGGTGGAATAGCCATTGTCGTCGCTGCGCGCGAAGCGCACCGATCCGATGCTGTGTGATATCTGTTGCTGGCCAAGCCGCGTTTGCAATGACCTGGGTCGGCCATTGGCTATTTGGGCTTCGTCTTTTTCGGGGCAGCTTTTTTCGCCGGTGCCTTTTTTGCAGCCGGTTTTTTCGCCGCAGCCTTTTTCTTGGGTTTCAGACTGCCGCCCTTGGCGATCTTGGCGTCGATCAATTCGATCGCCTCTGCTATCGTCATTGCGTCCTTGTCCGCGCTTTTCGGCAAGGTTGCATGAGTGGTTCCATCGCTGACATAGGGGCCGAAGCGGCCATCGAGCAATTTGATGGCAAGGCCGCTGACCGGATGCGCGCCCAGTTCCTTGCCGGTCGCCTTTGCCGGACGACCGCCACGCGCATTGCCTTCGGCGATTTGGATCACCGCCGCATTCATGCCGATGTTGAGCACATCATCGGTCGTGACAAGCTTGGTATATTTGCCGTTGTGCAAGAGATACGGACCGTATCGACCCAACCCAGCCTGGATGAGGTCGCCGGTTTCAGGATGGGCACCAACCTCGCGCGGTAAGGCCAGCAATCGCAACGCCAATTCCAGATCGAGTTCGCTTGCGACATCGGCGGGGATCGAACTGCGTTTCGCCTCTTTGCCGTCGCCCAACTGAATATAGGGGCCGAACCGGCCATTTTTGCGGGTGATTTCCATGCCGGAAACCGGATCGATGCCGAGGCTTTCGTCCTCATTGCCGGTGCCAGCATCTCCGCCCTGCCCGAACTGCCGAGTGAATTTGCAATCCGGATAATTGGAACAAGCCACGAAACTGCCGAATTTCCCGCCGCGCAGCGCCAGCCGTCCCTCGCCACATTTCGGGCACAGGCGCGGGTCGCTGTCATCCCCCGCGTCCGGAAACAGCCAGGGGCCGAGAAATTCATCGAGCGCGACGGTCACATCCGATGGCTTTTGTTCCATTACTTCGGCGGTGCGGGGTTTGAAATCCCGCCAGAACGCTTCGAGCACCGCCTGCCACTGCGCGCGGCCGCCAGAAACATCGTCGAGCTGTTCCTCAAGCCCGGCGGTAAAATCATATTCGACGTAGCGTTCGAAAAAACGTTCGAGAAACGCGGTCAGCAATCGCCCGCTTTCTTCCGGATAAAAACGGTTTTTCTCAAGCCTCACATAATCACGGTCCTTGAGCACCTGAAGGATCGACGCGTAGGTCGATGGTCGGCCGATGCCCAGTTCCTCCATCCGTTTGACGAGACTGGCTTCGGAAAAGCGCGGCGACGGCTGGGTGAAATGCTGTTCGGCATCGACACCCAGTTTGGCTGGGGTGTCACCCTTGGCTATCGCCGGGAGCAGGCGGGATTCGTCATCGCTTTCGGCTCCGCCATTTTTGGCGGAGTCGGAAACGGGGTCGTCCCTGCCCTCTTCGTAAAGCGCAAGAAAGCCGGGGAAGCGGATGACCTGACCGGTAGCACGCAAGGCGTGACGACCGGTGGCGTCGGTCAGCTCGACAGCGGTGCGTTCGAGCTGCGCAGACGCCATCTGGCTCGCCATCGCGCGTTTGAAGATGAGGTCGTAAAGCCGCGCATGATCGCCCGAGCCGCCGCGATCGCGGGTGAATTCGGTTGGGCGGATCGCCTCGTGCGCTTCCTGCGCATTTTTGGCCTTGGTCTGGTAGATGCGCGGTTTGTCGGGGAGGTAGCTGCCGTCATAACGTGCGACGATGGCCCGCCTGGCTGCGTCGATGGCGCTGCCGTCCATCTGTACCCCATCGGTACGCATATAGGTGATCAGCCCGTCCTCATAGAGGCCCTGTGCGACGCGCATTGTGTGGCTGGCGGAAAAACCGAGCTTGCGTGCTGCCTCCTGCTGGAGCGAACTGGTCGCGAACGGCGGCGGCGGATTGCGG
>JANNMK010000029.1:0-6201 GCA_031397785.1 Sphingomonas sp.
TCGAGCCCGGTCAGCCCGCCATAATGCCGCTCGTTGAGCTGCCAGTGCTTTTCGACCGGTAGCCACAGCCGCCCCATTTCCTCGAGCGCCAGATGCAGCGTCTTGATCGCCCGACTTTGAAACGAGGTGAAACATAGGTCGAAGTCCAGCCCCTTATCGCGCATTGCGCGGCCAGCGGCCTGCGCCTCTTCAGCGCCCTTTGCAGTTATATCGACATCCCACCAGCCGGTGAACCGGTTCTCCAGATTCCATTGTGACTGGCCATGACGGATGAGTACGAGCTGTGGCATCGGATCGATCTCCCGTCAGATTTCGTCGATCAATTCGGCCAGCGTCGCGAGGCAATCGCGCGCCAGCAGCATCGATCGTTCGGGGCTCCAGCCTTTTTCGCTGTCAGGCAGATCGCGGTTGTCCTTGAATGGCATCTCCAGCGTCATGGCGATGCAGCCGTGGCTCGGGCCGAAACGGTTGGCCAACTGGTTGGTCGACATCGACAGATTGGCTTTGCCCGGCGCGGCGATGCCATAGCCCAGCGCGGTCTGGAAATCGGGAGTCCGGCGGGCCAATGCATGGCGATACCGCTCATATTTTCCGCCTTGGGCTTCGGTCCAGTTCGGGATGCCTTCGAAGCCGGCCAGAAATACCGCTGCAATTGCTTCGTCACCATGGATGTCCATCGCGAAATGGACGCCGCTTTCGTCCATTGCATTGCGAACGCAAAGCACTTCAGGGCTACGGTCGATGCTGGGGTCATGCCATTCGCGGTTGAGATTGACCCCCGCCGCATTGGTCCGCAAATGCCCCCGGCAGCTGCCATCGGGGTTCATGTTCGGCACGACATGGAACCGGCAATGCCGGAGCAATTTCCGGGCGTGCGGATCGTCGCTGTCGGTGAGCATGGCCAGCGCGCCTTCCATCCACCATTGCGCCATCGATTCGCCGGGATGTTGACGGGCATAAAGCCAGACTTGCTTTTCGCCTTCACCAGTTTCGAGACAGTCTATGGCCTGGCCCTCGATGCTGTGGCCAAGCACCCGGTGCCGCACGCCAGGCGATGATGCCATGTCGGCAATCAGATCATGGTGTCGGTCCATCGAATAAGGAGCGAAATAGGCGAACCAGGCAGGCGCAGAACCGAGTTCGTGCCGGATCGTCATCGTCCCGCCGTCTTCACCCGGATCATAGAGCGTGTCGGCCTGTCGCCAATCCTGACGATCGGTGCTGACCCGCGCGCGGTAATCCGGCCAGCCGTCCGGATAGGCCGAGGAAGCAAGTCCGGTGATGCGCAATACGGCTGCCGTTCCGTTGGGGCCGGAAACCCGGAAATGGAACCACTGGAAGAAATCCGAATGGGCATCCTTGCGAATCGACAAGGTTGCGGTGGTCCCGGAAATATCATGGACGACAATATTGCCTGAATCGAAGGCGGCGGTGATCTGAAGCGTCATGGCACGCTGATAGTCTGGCCGGAGCGACCGGGGAAGTCTGCAAACAAAGCGGTGGCAAGCTTATCTGCGGCAATGTCGGCCTGCGCAGCCGGTGTTCCCTGCCGGGCGACGGTTTCGGCGCGCCCTTCCCATAGCGCGAGCGCCTCGTCGCGGCGATTCATCCGCACGCTGATGCGGGTTGCGATGACATCGCGGCGGCCACCGAGCAGGCGGGTAAGGTCAAGCCCGACGCCGACGCCGACGCCGGAGCGATAGCCGCCAGTGCCCCCGCCGACTCCGACACTGACGCCCGAACCGTCATTGTCGGCCGGGCGTTCGGCGCGGTCCACTCCCACGGTGATGCGGTAATCGGGCTGGCCTGCCGCCATGGCCGCCGCCGGACGATAGCCCAGCCGGTCGAGCTGACGGGCGACTGCCGCATGATATTCGCGATCGGCAAGCGACACCTGCCCGTCGGCATCGGTGCCCATAATGCTGTAGGTTCCCTGGGGGGCCGAGGCGGGCGCATCGAACCGGTGAAAGCGGGTGACTTCGACAGGGGCGATGGCGGTGGCGCAACCACCGAGCAGGGCAAAGCCGGTAGCGGCCAACAAAAGACGGGTGGACAGGGACATCGGCATGGCCTTTGGGTTCGGGAGGGTTGCGCAAACGTAAGCGGTTATGCTTATCCGGGCAATGAACAGGTGGCAGGTCAGAAAGTGCCGTATTCGTGGCGTTTGCGGTTGACTTGAATTGGTCAAGGCCATAGTGGCCCGCCTTCGCCGACGGGTGGAATGGCAAGAATCGCTGTCACGCGACTGCCATGGTTCCTTTGGCCGGCATGCCCGAAGACCTCGACACGAAAGTTTGAGACAATGAAGATCCGCAACAGCCTGAAGTCGCTGAAAGACCGGCACCGGGACAACCGCGTGATCCGTCGTCGCGGCCGCACTTATGTGATCAACAAGACCAATCGCCGGTTCAAGGCTCGCCAGGGCTGAGCCGCCGCTAGCGTTCACGCTAGGGCAACGCCGGGAAGAAACCAGACCGCCGCCGGAGTCATCCGGGGGCGGTTTTCTTGTGCGCTAACCGCTAACGCCTGCGTCAGGGGAAGGTCCAACCAAAATGCCCAAAGCGGTGATTTTCGATGTCGGGCAAGTGTTGTTCCGTTGGGACTTGCGCCGCCTGTTCGCCAAGCTGATCGCCGACCCGGCGGAGCTGGAGTGGTTCGTCACCACCGTCATTACGCCGGAATGGCATTTCCAGAGCGATGCCGGCCGACCACTGGCCCAAATGGTTGCCGAACGGATCGGCGAGTATCCGGCGCACCAAGCGCTGATCGAGGCCTATGCCGCGCGGTTCAACGAGACGATCCCCGGTCCGGTGGCAGGAATGATCGCGCTGGTCGAGAAGCTGGATGCAGGCGGGGTGCCGATGTTCGTCATCACCAATTTCGGCCATGAATTCTGGCAGCAGTTCCGGCCAACCCAGCCGGTGTTCGATGTTTTCCGGGACATCATCGTGTCCGGCACCGAACGGCTGGCCAAACCCGACCCGGCGATTTTCCGTCTGGCACTCGACCGGTTCGGCCTGGATGCCGGCGAAGCCCTGTTCATCGATGACCGGGAAGAGAATATCGCGGGCGCGGCAAGCGTGGGCATTGCGGGGCATATATTCCGCGATGCCGCAACGACCCACACATGGCTGCGCGGTCAGGGGCTGGACTTTGGCTGACGGCAGAGGCTGAAAAAGGCCAAGTGATTTGTCCTAAAGCGACAAAGTATACGCGCAGCGGGGTTCGAAATGTCTCCTTTGTCGCTTTAGCGCGCGATGACCTGCGGCAGGTTTCGAGCGAGCGAATCGACAATGTCAAAGACTCCGGGCCAAGCGGGAGAAATGAGAACATAGCAGGATCGAATGGGGTAGGACAGGGATATTGCCCGGCGGAGGCGCTTGCAGGCCGCGATCAGAAGCTGCCGCTGACCGCCAGCGTGCCGATGAGGGAGATGCGGCGCAACTGGCGTTCGCGAAAATCGATCGGGCCATCGCGCCGCGCGACATAGACGTCCCGGCGCAGATCGTCGCGGGTGCCGAGGATATTGCGAAAGCCCGCCCGCACAGTCAGCCCGAAGATATTCTTGTGTTCGATGAATACCGAACTGACCGGCCGGGTCAGCGTTGCCCGGCTGATCTGATCGAGCCGGAAAATCGCGCCGTTGACGTCTTCGCCGACGAACGCGCCATAAGCGATGTCCGAGCCCGGGATATCATGGCGAAACTCGATCAACCAGTCGCGGATATCGTCTTCGCTGATGCGGCGTTGCTGCCCGGTCAGGGGATCGCGAACGTCCGAATCGCCGAATGTGCCGTTGGCGTTGATCCGCCCGCCGCGCCAACCGATGACGTCGAGCAGCAATGTCCCGCGTCCCGTGATGCCCCATCGGCGGGCGCGGGGAAGGTTGCCGACGCCTTCGTCGGTCGCGGAGAGCGGGATCTGATCGACGATATCGGTGATCCATTCGGCATAGGCCCCGAAGGTGAGCGACCCTGCGGCCCCGAGCGAACGGGTTGCGTCGACTTCTGCCCGCCAGCTCTGTTCGGGGACCAGCCGGACATTGGCCCCGGTCGTGACGTTATTCTGCACATCGACCACCGAGCTGAAGTCGAAGAACGACAATTGCCCGACCCGGCGTTCGATGCTGGCGTTGACGGTCAATCGGCGGGTCGCGGTCCAGGCCAGCGCCGCCGACCCTTTCGGCCTGACGAAACTGCGCGACAGACCGCCTGCGCTGGTCTGGCGAATGCGGCTATATTCGCCGCCCAGCGTCGTTTGCAGCGTCAGTCCTGTCGCCAGCTGCCAGCCGCGCGTGACCGTCGCTTCGCCGCGCCATTCGTCGACGAAGGTGGCCCCGCCGGGCAAAGGCGACAGGCTGAAACTGTCATCGGCCTGCAGCGCGCCGAAATCGGCAGCGATCTCGAGGAAATTATACGCGCCTTCGATGGCGACCTGCCAGTCGCCGGTGCCGGCCGGCCAGCTATATTCGCCGCGCACCACACTCTCGCCTTCATCGGCGACCTGATCGAGCAGGAACCCTTCGAAAAAGGTGCCGGGCGGGCGATCGCGGGTGACGAACCGGCTGCGGATCGGACTATGCTCGAAGCTCTGGAAGGCCACCAGCTTGAGCCGTCCGTCGCCGACCGCAAACGCATAATCGAGCCCGCCTTCGACGTTCCATTCATCCTCGGTGCGCCGGAAAATATTGTCGAAAATGGCGCCGTCCGACGCCTGCAACCCAACACCGGTGACACGGTTGGTGAACAGATAAAGCTCACCCGCCAGATTGGCGTTGAGGATGCTGCCATCGTCCCATTCGCGCTTGATCGAGCCGGCGAGGCGCGGGCGATCGGCATGGAAGGAAGCGCGCTCGACGATCGTGAAGCGCGGGCTGTCATCGGCATTGGTGGTAAATTCGGTCCCGACGCCGCCCCTGCGCAACCCTTCGCTATTGGACAGGCTGAGCGAAAAATCGGTTTCGCCCAACCGGCCGCTCGCCGAAACCGACCCGACGCTGATCTGGTCTTCGATATTACGGCGGAACTGTGCATCCCAGCGAAACTGGACTTCGACCGTGCTTGACCGGACAATGACATTGGCCACCCGGCCGGTCAGCCCGGGGATGCCGAGCGTCGCGCCATCGACCAGCTCGATCCGTTCGACCGCGCGGGCCGAAATCCGGCCCAGCGTCGAGCGCGCATCGTTGGATTTTCCGACCACACGCTGACCATTGACCAGGATATTTTCGCTGGCCTGACCCAGGCCGCGATCGCCGCTGGTTTCTTCCACCCGGAAATCCGGGATGCGTTCGACCATATCGAGCGCAGTGCGCGGTGCGAAACGGGCAAAATCGGCAGGAGTGTAGGTGATCGAGACCGCTGCGAGCGGCGTGCCGTCCGATACTGACGGCGCGGGGGCATCAACCGGCTGAGCGCGCAACGGCACCGGGCCGAGCAGAGCGATCAGCGCGCTGCCAAGCACAAACCCGGTATTTACAGACGAGCAGCCGACCGACATACTATTGCCCATAGACGAGCAAGGCTTACCGGTAAATTTCTTGGTCCATTTCGGGCGCAATATTGTTCCAATGTGGCGCAATTGTCACGCCGTCCTTTGTTCAGGGTGAATAATCGCGGGTCGCACGCCTAATCGCGGAGCAGATCGTTGATTGCTGTTTTCGCGCGGGTTTGCGCATCGACGCGTTTGACGATCACCGCGCAGGCGAGGCCCGGCCCTGGCGACCCGTCGGGCAGCGGCTTGCCGGGCAATGTGCCGGGCACGACCACGGCATAGGCAGGCACGCGCCCGACGACTATCTCTCCGGTCGCGCGATCGACGATCTTGGTCGTGGAGGACAGGAACACCCCCATCGCCAGCACCGCGCCGCGTTCGACATGGACGCCCTCCACCACTTCGGAGCGCGCGCCGATGAAGCAATCATCCTCGATCACGACCGGGTCGGCCTGCAATGGTTCGAGCACCCCGCCGATGCCGACCCCGCCGGAGAGGTGGACATTGGCACCGATCTGCGCGCAGCTGCCGACGGTTGCCCAGGTATCGACCATGCTGTTGTCACCGACGCGTGCGCCGATGTTGACGAAGCGCAACTCGCAGGCGACGTCGCGCGCGCATCGGGGAGCAAGGCGTTGCTGGTCGACGCGGTGCTGAACCCGCGCGGCCTAAACCCCGCCTTTGTCGATGCAATGGAGGCTGCCGGTC
>JANNMK010000035.1:0-2570 GCA_031397785.1 Sphingomonas sp.
CGCCGGGCTGCGCGCCGAGCAGATCAGCAGTAAGCGCGAACAGCGCCCTGCCGCGCGATTGGCCGGCGAGCGGATCGTCGCTGATCGCCGCTTCGGCCCACGCCGCCGCCAGCGATGCCAAGCGATCGCCGCCGATCGCCGGACACAGGATTTGCGCGGTTTGGGTGAGCAGTGGTTCGGGCGGCCGTGCCTCCGGCGTCAGCCCGGCAAGCTGATCTTCCCACCATTTCAGCCTGATCTGGCGCAACGCCGGCTCCTTGCCGGATCGTGCAATTTCGCCGAGCCGGGCGTCGATTTTCCACAGCATCGCCACCTGATCGCGTTCGTCAGGCGGCACCAGCGGCAGCACCAGTTCATCGTCAACCCGTTCAAATCGCTGCATATTCCAAAGGACGCCTTCGCTCTCATGACGTCAGATGACCCTATCATGCTTAACGCAATGATTACCAAAGGCTTGAACATGGCGCAAACCCTGTTGCCCTATTGCGACGGTTCGGACTGGGTTTCGTGCACGACCACGGGCCCCGCAGAACAAAGTGGGCGATATGATGAAACAGGGTATCTTTCTTTCGCGGTTGCGCCGCGATCAGACCGGTAACGTCATGTATCTGGCAGCCGGCCTGTTGTTGCCAATCATGGCGACGATCGGTTCGGGCGTCGACCTGGGCCAGGCCTATATGGCGAAATCGCGGCTGCAGCAGGCGTGCGATGCTGGCGTGCTCGCCGGGCGCAAGGCCATGGCGGAAAATAACTTCGGCGCCGATGCCCAGGTTGCCGCGAATGATATGTTCGAGTTCAACTATCCCGAAGGCATCTATGACAGCACCGGGATCGTCTTCACGCCGACTCAGCGCAGCGCGACCGAAGTGACCGCGACCGCCAATGCGTCAGTGACGACCATCATGATGCACATGTTCGGCAAGGATGAGTTCAACCTGTCCGTCAACTGCACCGCGAAACTCGAGATTTCGAACGCCGACATCATGTTCGTGCTCGATACGACTGGGTCGATGAGCACGATCAATCCGGGCGATTCGGTCAACCGCATTACCGCGCTCAAGACCGAAACCGTTGCGTTTTTCGATACGATCATGGCTGCCGACGCGGACGACGCGCAAATCCGCATTGGCGTCGTGCCCTATTCGAGCAACGTCAACGTCGGCCAGATCCTGATGGCCAAAAACAGCAGCTTCATCTCCGGCAACTACACCACGCCGTCGCGAATCGCCAATTTCGACACGGTCGATCCGCCGGAAAGCTCGACAGGGCCGACCACGACATGGTCGAACGTGTCGGGTTTCAGCAGCTGGAGCAATACCGGCACCACAGTGAGCGGGCGCACCAATTCGAACTGCAGCAGCACGACGCTGAGCCCTGAATATCAGAACCTCAGCATCCAGTCGGGGCCGAGCACATCGACCAATACGGTCAACGGATCGAACGGCAGTTCGACCACCACGACCACCGTCGACACCAATTACAACGCCTATCGCTTTCGCTACCGCTGGGTCAGCAGCCAGTGCCGCCTCGAACGGTCGACCGGCATTCGCCGCGAACGGGTCGTATCGTCGAACACCAACAATCCTCCCTATCAGGTGTTTCGCGATTACACCTACCGCATGATCAATTATGATGTCACCGGGCTCAAGCTCGGTACCGGCATGAACGCACCCACAGGCGTGCAAGGCGCGCCGGTCGCCGCCACCTGGAGCGGCTGCATCATGGAACGCGACACGGTGGCGTTCGACGATGCTGCAGCCGTGCCGAGCGGTGCTTTCGACCTCGACGTCGATCTCGTGCCCAGTTCTGAGGCGACCCGCTGGCACATGTCGCTGCCCAATATCTCGCATCCGCGCTCGAGCAGCTTCAACAGCGGCCAGAGCCCCAATCCAGCCGATGTGACGAGCACCAGCAACTGGACCAGCTATGCTGACCAGGGCGGCGCGCCGTGCCCGGCCGCAGCGATGAAGCTAACCGCATTGACCGCGTCGGATCGCTCGTCGTTCCAGAGCTATATCAACACCTTGACCCCTGCCGGCAACACCTATCATGATTTCGGCATGGTGTGGGGCACCCGGCTGATTTCGCCAACCGGCATCATGGCGTCGGAAAACGCCAGCGCACCCAATGGCAACCCGATCAGTCGCCATGTCATCTTCATGACCGATGGTGACATGGTGCCGAACGCCGCGATCATCAGCGCGCAGGGCGTTGAGCAACTGCATCAGCGCGTCGGTTCAGTCGACCAGAACGAGCTGACCCGCCGTCACAACAAGCGTTATCTCAGCGTCTGTGATGCGGCAAAGTCACGCAACATCACGGTATGGGTGGTCAGTTTCGGCACCACGCTCAACAGCGAAATGCGCGCCTGTGCCAGCGGTGACAAGGCGTTCCAGGCCAACAACGCCGCCCAGCTGCGCACCCAGTTCCAGGCGATCGCCCAGCAGATCACGCGCCTCAGGTTGTCAGAGTGATGCGCATGAACCGCCCGACCATCCGCCGCCTGCGTGACGACCAGTCCGGCGCCTACATGATCGAATTTGCGATGATCCTTCCGGCGTTCCTGATGC
>JANNMK010000084.1:0-5088 GCA_031397785.1 Sphingomonas sp.
GCCAGCGGCCCGCCGACAAAGAGAGTATCGATTCCACCGGCGCACGGCTGGGCAGCCGCTGGAACGCGGTCGATGCGGCCGGAATTTACGTTCCCGGCGGGCGCGCGGCCTATCCATCATCAGTGCTGATGAACGCCATTCCGGCACGGGTCGCCGGGGTCGAACGGCTGGTCATGGTGACGCCGACGACCGATGGCGTGGTCAATCCGCTGGTGCTCGCCGCCGCCGACATCGCCGGGGTCGATGAAATCTGGCGGATTGGCGGCGCGCAGGCGATTGCCGCGCTCGCCTATGGCACCGGCCGCATTGCGTCTGTCGATGTCATCACCGGACCGGGCAACGCCTGGGTCGCCGAAGCCAAGCGACAGGTTTATGGCGTCGTCGGCATCGATATGGTGGCGGGGCCGAGCGAAATCGTCGTCGTCGCCGATGCCGCCAACGACCCGGCGATCATCGCCGCCGACCTGCTCAGCCAGTCCGAACATGACCCGACCAGCCAGTCGATCCTGTTCACCGACGATGCCGGTTTCGCCGACGCGGTGGCGGCGGCAGTGGAGGCGCACCTGCCGACCCTGGCGACGCATGCGGTGGCGCGCGCGGCATGGCGGGACAATGGCGCAATCATCGTGGTGGACGATTTTGCCGCAGCCATGCCGCTGGTCAACCGGCTCGCCGCCGAACATCTGCAACTCGCGTGCGACGATGCGCAAAGCCTGTTTGCGCAGGTGCGCCATGCTGGATCGGTGTTCATCGGGCGACTGACGCCAGAGGCTATCGGCGATTATGTCGCGGGGCCGAACCATGTCCTCCCCACCGGGCGGCGCGCGCGCTTTGCCTCGGGCCTGTCGGTGCTCGATTTCATGAAACGCACCAGTTTCCTCGAGCTTGATGCCGGATCGCTGGCCGCGATCGGCCCTGCGGCAGTGGCGCTGGCCGAGGCGGAGGGGCTTGCCGCGCACGCGCTGTCGGTGGCCCTGCGGCTTGTCGATCGGCATGGCACCAAGTAGGGCGCGCGGATGACCGAAACTGCCCAGCCCGTGAAAAAGCCCGTTGAAAACTCCGCTCAGCAGCCTGCAAAGTCCCGGCGGATGAAGGCATCGCGCAGCAAGGCCCGGTCCGCCGCGCGGCTGGCAGCCACTCAGGCGCTGTACCAGCATGACATGGAATCGACCCCGGTTGCGCAATTGCTGCACGAATTCCATCAGCACCGGCTGGGCGCAGTGATCGACGACGAAGCGTTCGATGCCGCCGAATATGCCGCCGCCGAAGTCGATTTTTTTGACGATCTGGTGCGCGGCACGATTGCCCGGATGGCCGATGTCGATGCCGCGCTGGCGGCCAAACTCAGTTCCAACTGGTCGTTGCCGCGCCTCGACAAATCGATGAAGGCGGTGCTGCGCGTTGGCGCCTATGAGCTGATCGCCCGCGCCGATGTGCACGCCACCGTTGCGATCAGCGAATATGTCGAAGTCGCCAAGGCCTTTCACGAACCGCGCGAAGCGGGCTTCGTCAACGGCATATTGGATGCGGTGGCCAAGGATGCCGGACGGTAAACTTCGTCGAATCAGGCGCTTGGCCCGATGCACTTGGCGCTGCGGCATGGCCGTGAGAGCTTGCCTGCTCACAGGTGATGACAGCGGTGGAGACGACCGATGAGAGCAGCGGTTTCTGGATTGGCAGCCCTTGTGGCTGTTGCGGCATTGGCGACACCTGCTGCCGCTGAACTCGGCAAATCGCTCCACCTGCTCGGCCATGCAGCCGGGGGCGACGCGCAGACTGCGCCGGGATATGGCAACGATATCGACGGGACCGTTACCGATCTCGTTTATCAGCGCGCGATCAACCGCATTGCCGAGCGCGATTATGCCACTGCCTTGCCTTTGCTCGAACAGTCGGCACTGGCAGGCAATCCGCTGGCCATGCGCGAAATCGCTCGGCTCTATATTCACGGGCTTGGCGTTGCGCAGGACAATGCGGCGGCGGTGCAATGGCTGACGCTGGCAGCACGCAATGGCGATGACAGCGCGGCGCTCGCGCTTGGCAACGCTTATGCCAACGGCACAGTGGTAGCGCAGGATGCGGCGCAAGCGCGGCAATGGCTGACTGTCGCCAATGCAAGCGGAGATGCCGATATCCGGCGCGACGCCCGTCACAGGCTCGCCCGCCTCCAGTAAATCGTTCCAAAACGCACGCGCTCGACACTGGCGATGGCCGGTGCAATGACGTGCGCGATGACCGAGAGTGACTTCATCACCGCCTTGCGCGCTTATGCTACCGATCCGGTGGCCCGCGGCCTTGCCGACGATACGGCGGTGTTCGGCGATCTGGTGCTGACCCATGACATGATGGTCGCAGGCGTGCATTGGCCGGACGACGCCGATCCCGCCGATGTCGCATGGAAACTGGTCGGGGTGAATCTCTCCGATCTGGCGGCAAAGGGGGCCAGACCGCTCGGTGTGCTGCTCGGCTACATGCTTGGCGCGGACGACTGGGATGCAGCCTTTGCTGCCGCCTTGTGCGATGCCCTGTCCCATTATGAGACGGCCTTATGGGGTGGCGATACGGTCGGTGCGCCGCCGTCCGCCACGCCATCGCCCGCCACGCCATGCTCCATCGTGCCCCGGGCGATCGGCCTGACCGCGATCGGCCGCGCCAGCCATGCCCCGGTGCCATCGCGCAGCGGCGTTCGCGCAGGCGACGGCCTGTGGGTCACCGGCACCATCGGCGATGCGATGCTGGGCTTTATTGGCGGCGCGCATTGCGACAGCACCGCCTCCTTGCGCTTTCGCCGCCCCGCACCGCGCATTGCCGAAGGGCTGGCGCTGGCCGCCGGGGTAACCGCGATGATGGACGTGTCCGACGGTTTGCTGATCGATGCCCAGCGCATGGCGCTGGCGAGCGGAGTGACGCTCGACATAGCAGCAGGCGCAGTGCCGTTCAGCGCGGCGCTGAACGCGGCGATTGCCGATGACGGCGGGCTCGCCGACCGGGCGATGCGCTGGGGCGACGATTATGAGCTGCTGTTCGCGCTGCCCGGCGGCATCGAACCGTCCGTCACGGCAACCCGGATCGGCACCGCACGCATGGCATCTGCCGCAGCGGTGCTGATCGATGGCAAGCCCGCCGACGCCAGCACGCCACTTGGCTATCAGCACCGGGGTTATCAGCACCGGGGCGGCCAACCCGGGGGCTGATGGACAGCCCGGCTGACGGTGAGCCCGCCACGGCCAGCGTGCCACCATGGTGAATCCACGGCTGTTTCGCTTGCCCTTTCGATTTGATGCCCTTAGGCCGACGCCCGATGCACGTCCGAAAAGGGCGGCCGATGCGGGGACGCGGCGTTCGAAACGCTGACAGACTTTCCACACGGTCGTGATTGGCGGCGGGGCAGACAGCATAACCGAAAGGGGAAATCGGTCCCATGTCAATCAGCCTAATCGCCATCATGTTCGGCCTGATCGCCGTGCTCTACGGCATCATCACCAGTCGTCAGGTGCTCGGCGCATCGCCGGGCAATGCCAAGATGCAGGAAATCGCCGCCGCCATCCAGGAAGGGGCGCAGGCCTATCTTGGCCGGCAATATCGGGCGATCGCCATCGTCGGCGTCGTCGTCGCGGCAATCATCCTCATCTCGCCGCTCGGCGTCACCTCGGCCATCGGCTTCGTGCTCGGAGCGATCCTGTCTGGTGCGACCGGGTTCATCGGCATGAACATCTCGGTGCGCGCCAATGTGCGCACTGCCGCTGCCGCACAGACCAGCCTGCAATCGGGGCTGACCATGGCGTTTCGGGCGGGCGCGATCACCGGGATGCTGGTTGCCGGGCTTGCGCTGCTCGCCATCGCCGGTTTCTTTTTCTACCTCACCGAAGTCGCCGGTATCGCTGCCAATGACCGCATCGTCATCGACGGTCTGGTCGCGCTCGCATTCGGGGCATCGCTGATTTCGATCTTTGCTCGTCTGGGCGGCGGCATCTTCACCAAGGCGGCCGATGTCGGCGCCGATCTGGTCGGCAAGGTCGAGGCCGGCATCCCGGAGGATGACCCCCGCAACCCGGCGGTCATCGCCGACAATGTCGGCGACAATGTCGGCGATTGCGCCGGTATGGCCGCCGATCTGTTCGAAACTTATGTGGTCACCGTCGGCGCGACGATGGTACTGGTCGCGCTGCTGCTTGGATCGACACTGGGCGATGCGCTGATGCCGCTGATGAGCCTGCCGCTGCTGGTCGGCGGGGTGTGCATCGTCACCTCGATCATCGGTACCTATTGCGTCCGCCTGGGTGGCGGCACCAACATCATGGGCGCGATGTACAAGGGGTTCCTCGCCACCGCGCTGCTCTCCATCCCCGCCATCTGGTGGGCCACCAGCTACGCTCTGGGTGATATGAACGCGGTGATCGGCGCAGACGACATCACCGGTGCCACCGGTTTCACCGGCATGGACCTGTTCCTGTGCATGCTGGTCGGCCTGGCGATCACCGGGCTGATCGTCTGGATCACCGAATATTATACCGGAACCAATTATCGCCCGGTCCGCTCGATCGCCAAGGCTTCGGAAACCGGTCATGGCACCAACGTCATTCAGGGGCTGGCGATCAGCCTTGAAGCGACAGCGTTGCCGACATTGGTGATCGTCGTCGGCATCATCGTCACCTTCCAGATCGCCGGGCTGATCGGCATTGCCTTTGCCGCCACCGCCATGCTGGCGCTCGCCGGTATGGTCGTCGCGCTCGATGCTTATGGTCCGGTGACCGACAACGCCGGCGGCATCGCCGAAATGGCGGGCCTCGATGATAGCGTGCGTGAAAAAACCGACGCGCTCGATGCCGTGGGCAACACCACCAAGGCCGTGACCAAAGGCTATGCCATCGGCTCGGCGGGCCTCGCCGCGCTGGTGCTGTTCGCCGCCTACACCACCGATTTGCGGCTGTTCTTCCCTGAACTCGAAGTCGATTTCAGCCTCGAAAACCCCTATGTCATCGTCGGGCTGCTGCTCGGCGCATTGCTCCCCTATCTGTTCGGGGCGATGGGCATGACGGCGGTGGGCCGCGCGGCGGGTGAAGTGGTCAAGGATGTTCGTGACCAGTT
>JANNMK010000148.1:0-3255 GCA_031397785.1 Sphingomonas sp.
TGATCGCCAGCCCCGCCAGCCACCGGTCACGCACATTACGACGTGTTGTGAACAAGCGCCCGCCGCCGCCGAACATTGTCCAGCCTCCCCGCGATAAGCCGCCCCACACCGGTATGAGCACGTCTACACCCCGCGCGCCGCGAGCGGTCAGCAAAGTGACTTCGGGGAAGGCCGCGAACGACAAACCGCTCGCCTCGTCATTGTGAAACCGCCACTTGACGCTTGCCGCAACATTACCAGGCGACAGACTGGAACCCGCGCCCAATTGCACATCAGCGGGCAGGCCGAGTGATAGCTGGACGCCTGGAGCCAGGCCATAATTCACCTCGACGCCCCATTCTCCTGCGTAATCGCCGTCGTCGAACGCGCCATCTGAAAACAGGAATGTTTCGAAGGTCCCAACCGGGGCGGGATCGGGATCGTCGGTGGCGTAGGGCGGCCCTGCGAACGCAGGTGCTGCGATCAGCAGCGCGATAGCGGTCAGTCCCAATCGCACCATGTCACCTTTCCCTTGGCGGTGAGCGCCCCCGGATCAGGCAGCGATAGACCCATGGCCCTCGTTGAGCCAATCATCAGACAACATTTCATTGAGGCGGCTGGCAGTGCGTTCAAATTCGAAAGCGCCATCGCCTGTGACGTAAAGCGCATCAGGACGCGCATCGGCACTTGCCAGCAACTTCACCCGATATTCGTAAAACGCATCGATCAGCGTGACGAAGCGCGCCGCCTCGTTGCGATTGTCCGGCCCCATGACCGGCACGCCGACGATGATGACGCTGTGATAGATGCGGGCAATGGCGAGATAGTCTGCTGCCCCGCGCGCTTGCCGGCACAATCTGTTGAAGCTGAACACCGCTACGCCTTTCAAGCTTTTGGGTACATGCAATGAACGTCCGACGCCGACATCGACCTCTGCGGTGGGAACATGCGCGCGGTCTTCAGGTGGGTAATCGGTCAGGCGGAAAAAAGCGTCCGCCAGTGCAGCCGTTGCAGCCGGACCATTAGGGACATGCCAGCGTTCGACCCCGGTAAGCCGATCACGGCGATAATCATTGGGACCGTTCAACCCCATGACGTCGAGCCGATCGCCGATCAGCGCGATGAAGGGCAGAAAATGCTCACGATTGAGGCCGTTCTTGTAAAGATCGGCAGGTGGGCGGTTGGATGTCGCAACCAGCGTAACCCCATGTTCGATGAGTGCAGTGAACAGCCGTGACATGATCATCGCATCGGCGCTATTATTGACCACCATCTCATCGAAGCAAAGCGCGCGCTGTTCGCGTGACATCTCGGCAGCAACCGCGATTACGGCATCACCCGCCTGGGTCGCGCGGGCAGAACGCAGCCGCGCGTGCACTTCGGCCATGAATGCGTGGAAGTGGACCCGGCGTTTTTCGGCGATCGCTAGGCTCTCGTGGAACAGGTCCATCAGCATTGTCTTCCCGCGCCCGACCCCGCCCCACAGATAGACACCGCGCGGCGTATCCGGCTTGCGGCGGAGCATCCGCCACAAGATCGAGCCGCGCGACGGGACAGCTTCGATTTGCTCTTGCATCGATGCGAGACGTTCTGCCGCCGCGTACTGCTCAGGATCGGGTTTCAACTCCCCCGCCGCCACCAGCGCCAGATATCGGGACAAAACGCCGCTCATCGCAATTTAGGCTTGCGGATGATGCCCGAAAAGCTTGAAATCAGATGCTCGTCTTCCGGGCCTTGAACGACGATACCGCGGAGGAACACAAGTCGCCCGGTCTCGCGCATGATCTCTACCACTGCATCAAGCGGCTCGCCGGGCGTCCCCGCACCGATGAACTGGCTTGAAAGCTCAAGGGTCACCGCCCCGTCACCGTCACCGTTCCTGAGTGAACGATAGGCAGCGAACAGCGCGATATCCATTAGTGCCAATGTCACGGCGCCATGGACATTGTCAGAGAGGTTGGAATGCTTGCGCTCGGTCAGCATCCGCAACCGACAGGCCGCACCTTCGTTGCGGACCAGCAATTTGCCCATGACCACAGCGTTAAATCGCGATTGATCCGCCATGTCCCAAGTGAACCAGCCCGGATTGTCGTGATCGGGGTTGTAGTGAAAATCGGGTCCATCGCTCAAAAACTCACACCTTCCTTCACTACAGTCTCCAGTGAGTTGAGGAATCCTTTGCACTGCAGACGTTGACTGCGCAACTGGGCGGCAGTGACATCTGATTGAACTTCGCATTCAATCATGCTCTATCCATCCAGTTACCGTTTCTGACATTTGCCTGTCCTATAATCGGGAGGACGCCGCGACCGCGCGGGTCTATGCCGATGCATTCTCAGCAGCAGGGTTAGAAGTCTGGTGGGACGCTGCGCTGCGTTCGGGTGAATCCTATGGTGAGGTAACCGAGTCCGCCCTGCGCGAGGCGCGGGCGGCGGTGGTGCTGTGGTCGCCTCGCTCGGTAATTTCGCGCTGGGTTCGCGCCGAAGCAACTATCGCCGATCGCAAAAAGACCTTGATGCCTGTGACGATCGAGGCCTGCGAACGCCCGACCGTGTTCGAGCTGCCGCAGACCGCCGAACTGTCGCACTGGAAGGGCTACACGCACGACAGCGCATGGCTAGCTTTGCTCGCCCATACCCGCCAGATGGTCGAAGCAAGAGCTCCCGCGCGGCCGACACCCGCTGAAGCAAGCCTGGCACCGTCAGGGGAGCCCCGCCACTCACCGCGACAAACCCTCGATCATCATCCTGCCGTTCGCCAACATGAGCGGCGATGCCGAACAGGAGTTTTTCACCGATAAAGTGAGCGAGGACATCATCACCGATCCCGCCAAGGCGTCGGCGCTGTCGGTGGTCTCACGCAACACAGCCTTCGCGTTCAAGGGCAAGACCATCGTTGCGGCCCGGATCGCGCAGGACCTCAACGTCGATTTTCTGCTCGAAGGCAGCGTGCCCAAATCGGCCAACCGGGTGGGATCACCGCGCAATTGCTCGATGCCCACACCGACGAACAAATCTGGTCCGAACGCTTCGACCGCAACCTCGATGACATTTTCGCGATCCAGGACGAAATCGCGAAAGCCATCGTTGCCGCGCTCAAACTGAAACTGGCGCCCGACGAAAAACGCACGCTGGACCGGCGCACGACGAGCAACGCCGACGCCTATGAACTCTATCAGATGGCGCGGCAGTTCACGCGCACCGGTAGCGAACGGATCAGGCCGGCGATCATCCGCATCTGCCAGAAAGTAATCAAGCTTGACCCCGGTTTTGCGAG
>JANNMK010000016.1:0-5047 GCA_031397785.1 Sphingomonas sp.
GAGCCGATGGCGCAGATTATCGTTGAACAGGATAAGCGAATCCGCGGCGAAAAAACGATAGTAGAAACCGGATTTGCACGCCGCAGATTGCTTTCAGAAGAATTTGGTCGGCTTAAACGTCAGGGATTGGACGCGCCAACCGAGCTTAATGCCGAGTTATCTTCCTTGAAAAGCAGCTTGCCCCACGGTGAAGAGGAAGTGGCGACCCTGACTTCCCAACTCGGTAACACCCTCTCCGCCATCCCAAACCTCCCCGCCGCCGACGTCCCCGACGGCCTCGACGAAACAGCAAACATCGAACTCAAGCGCTGGGGCACTCCGCGCAGCTTCGATTTCCCTCCGCAGGAACATGCCGATTTCGCCCCCGCACTCGGCCTCGATTTCGAGACCGCCGCAAAAATGTCCGGCGCGCGCTTTGCCTTTCTGCGCGGCAAAATGGCCCGGCTGGAACGCGCGCTCGGTGCATTCATGCTCGACATGCAAACCGGGGTCCACGGCTACACCGAATGCGCAACCCCGCTACTGGTCCGCGATGATGCCGCCTATGGCACCACCCAGCTTCCGAAATTCCGTGACGACCTGTTCCAGACCACCGATGGCCGCTGGTTGATCTCGACCGCCGAAATGAGCCTGACCAATTCGGTCCGCGAATCCATCCTCGCCGAAACCGACCTGCCCATCCGCCTTACTGCGCTCACCCCCTGCTTCCGGTCCGAAGCCGGATCGGCGGGGCGCGACACCCGCGGCTACATCCGCCAGCATCAGTTCTGGAAGGTCGAACTGGTCAGCATCGTCACGCCCGACGCCGCCGAAGCAGAACATGAGTGCATGACGCGCGCCGCCGAATCCGTGCTCGAGGCGCTCGACCTGCCCTATCGCCGGATCCTGCTGTGCGCCGGCGTCATGGGCTTCGCCGCACGGAAAACCTTTGATCTCGAAGTCTGGCTGCCCGGTCAGAACGCCTATCGCGAAATATCGTCCTGCTCGAACTGCGGCGATTTCCAGGCCCGCCGCATGGACGCGCGCTATCGCCGCGTCGGCGAAAAAGGCACGCACTTCGTCCACACGCTCAATGGCTCGGGCCTCGCGGTCGGCCGCACGCTCGTCTCCGTGCTCGAAAATTATCAGCAGGCCGACGGCAGCGTCGTCGTCCCTGCCGCGCTGTCCCCTTATATGGGCGGCATCGACAGACTGGAACCCAACCGCTGATGCGCATTCTCCTCACCAATGACGACGGCTATCACGCCCCCGGCCTTGCCATCCTCGAAGCCATCGCCGCCCAGCTGTCGGACGACATCTGGGTGGTCGCGCCCGCTGAGGAGCAATCGGGTGCCGGTCATTCGCTGACCCTGTCGCGTCCCGTCCGTGTCCGCGAACATGGCCCGAAACGCTTTTCGGTCGCCGGTACGCCGACCGATTCGGTGATGATGGCTTTGGGCGTCATCATGGATGATGCGCCCGACCTCATCCTGTCCGGCGTTAACCGCGGGGCCAATCTGGGCGATGATGTCACTTACTCCGGCACCGTCTCTGCCGCGATGGAGGGCACGCTCGCCGGTATCCGCTCGATCGCGCTCAGCCAGGTTTATGCCCGCGAAGGGATGGGCGACACCGTCCCCTTTGCCGCCGCCGAAGCATGGGGGGCCAAAGTGCTCGCGCCGCTGGTCGATATGGAATTTGCCGAACGCACATTGATCAACATCAATTTCCCGGCTCTTCCGGCGGATCAGGTCAAGGGCGTCCACGTCGTCCGTCAGGGCTTCCACGATTACGGAATCGGCAGCATCGTCTAGGGCATCGATCCGCGCGGCTACCCCTATTACTGGTTCGGGTTGCACGCCGTCGAACAGTCGGCTGGCCATGACACCGATCTCGAATCGGTCGGCGACGGCTACATTGCGGTCACCCCCTTGCAGGTCGATCTGACCCACCATCATTCTCTCGGGCGGCTGGCTGACCGGCTGAAATCGTTGATCAACGATTGACAGGCTGGTCGATGACGGCACGCCACCGCAGCATGCGGCGTTTGCAGCGATGCACCGCGCCACTGCTTGCCCTGGCTCTTCTTACCTCCTGCGTCGCACGCACCGCAGGCACAGACCTGTTCGGACGACCGCTCCCGGCGGCATCTTCGGCGCCGACATCGCGCACGGTCGACGATGGCGGTGCCTTGCCCGCCGGTATCGTCTTGCGCCCGCTGCCCGCCGCGCAATCGCTGCCCGCAGTCGCTATTGCGGCCGATGCTGCCGAGGTCGCTCTGGCGACATATGTGGTTCAGCCGGGCGATACATTGCGCGGGATTGGCAACCGCACCGGCGCAGGGTCCGAAGCGATTGCGGCGGCCAACAGGCTCACCCCGCCCTATGCGCTGCGCCCCGGCCAGTCGCTGTCGATCCCTGCTGGCCGCTATCATGAGGTGCGCAGCGGCCAGACCGGCATTGCCATCGCCCGCGCCTACCGCATCGACTGGGGCGCGATCGTCAGCGAAAACGCGCTGATCCCGCCTTTCATGCTGCGCGTGGGACAGCGCCTGCGCTTGCCGGAACCGCAGGCAGCCACCTCAACCCTCAGCCTCGAGCAGCGTGCCGCCGCTTTCACGCTCGACATCGACGACATCGTCACCGGCAGCCAGGCCGCGACCACCGCGGCGGTTGTCGTCGCACGACCGGCTGCTCCCGTTCTTTTGGGCTCAGCCCGTTTCAGCTGGCCGCTCGAAGGGCGCATCCTGCAACGCTTCGGTCCGGCGGGCGGCGGGCGCATCAATGACGGAATAAAGATCGCCGCCAGCCTTGGCGCGCCGGTGCATAGTGCGGGCGGTGGCACCATCGTCTATGCCGGGACCGACGTGCCGCTGCTCGGCGGGCTGGTGCTGATCGATCATGGCGGCGGCTGGATCAGCGCCTATGGCCACCTTGATCGTGTTGCGGTCCGCACCGGCGATCATGTGACATCCGGCGCGGTCATCGCCACTGCGGGCGAAAGCGGCCAGGCTGCCCAATCGCAACTCCACTTCGAACTCAGGCAAAACCGCCGCCCGGTCGACCCGCTGAGGCAGCTCCCCGCACGCTGAAAAAAGTCGCCTCCTGCCCCGGGTCCGCTCACCGCACGGCGCTCGGTTGGCAGCGGCCCCGGTTCACCGTCGGGGCGACAACGCTGTCAGATCACCCAGGCAAATTCATGATCGGCCATCGCATGCCCCGGCTGCGGCATGCGCGTCGCCGCCCGCTCGCGCATCGTCGCCTCCAGCCCGCCGACCGTCCTGCTCGCCGTGTCGGTGAACAACGCCGGGATCAGCGCATGGATCATACAGCCGACCCCACCGGCCGCCATGCGCGCTCCGAAACCGAAGGCGGTAACCGCATGGTCGCCATAGCTTTCGCCGATGCTGCGTGGATGGGCTAGGAAAATCTGGTCGAATGGATTGGCCATAAGCGCGCTTCAAACGCCGCCGCGCTCGCCTGTCAACCTTGACGTGACTTTTGGCCGATCCTCGTCTACGCGCCCAGCCATTCATGAACACCACCCTCACCCTTCCCGCCCCGCGCAAGGTCGGCATGGTCAGCCTCGGCTGTCCCAAGGCGCTGGTCGACAGCGAACGCATCCTCACCCGGCTGCGCGCCGATGGCTATGCCATGTCCGCCGATTATGCCGGGGCAGATGTCGTGCTGGTCAATACCTGCGGCTTTCTCGACAGCGCCAAGGAAGAGAGCCTCGAGGCGATCGGCGAAGCCATCGCCGAAAACGGCCGGGTGATCGTCACCGGCTGCATGGGCAATGAGGCGGATGTCATCCGCGCCCGTTTCCCCTCGGTGCTCGCGGTCACCGGCGCGCATCAATATGAAGATGTCGTGCAGGCCGTTCACGCTGCCGCACCGGCATCGCAGGGCCCCTATCTCGATCTGATCCCGCAGGCTTATGACGACGCAGGGCTGAAACTCACGCCGCGCCATTACAGCTATCTCAAGATTTCCGAAGGCTGCAACCACGCCTGCGCCTTCTGCATCATCCCCACCCTGCGCGGCAAACTGGCCAGCCGCCGCATCGACGCGGTGCTGCGCGAAGCGGAAAAACTGGTCGCGGCGGGAACACAGGAACTGCTGGTCATCAGCCAAGACACCTCGGCTTATGGCGTCGATACCCGCCACGCGACGCAAAGCTGGAAGGGGCGCGACGTCCGCGCTCACCTGACCGATCTCGCCCGCGAACTTGGCGGGTTGCGCACCGCACAAGGCAAAACGCCATGGGTGCGTCTCCACTATGTCTATCCCTATCCACATGTCAGCGACGTGATCCCGCTGATGGCCGAAGGGCTGCTCACCCCCTATCTCGACATCCCGTTCCAGCATGCCGCGCCCGCTGTCCTCAAACGCATGCGTCGCCCCGCAAACGAAGCCAAAGTGCTCGAACGCCTGCGCGAGTGGCGCCAGATCTGCCCGGATATCGCCATCCGCTCGAGCTTCGTCGTCGGCTTCCCCGGCGAAACCGAGGCCGATTTCCAATATCTGCTCGACTGGCTCGACGAAGCCCAGCTCGACCGCGTCGGTGCGTTCCGCTTCGAACCCGTCGCCGGTGCCGCCGCCAACGCGCTGCCCGATCCGGTGCCCGAAGCGCTCAAGGAAGAACGCTTTCAGCGCATCATGGAACGCACCGCCGCGATCAGCGCGGCCAAACTCGCCGCCAAGATCGGTCGCACCGTGCCAGTGATCATCGACGAGGTGGGGGAAGCCGATCCGGATGACGGCAGTATCGGCGCGACCGGCCGCAGCCAGGCCGACGCCCCCGAAATCGACGGCCACGTCTATCTGCGCGACGTCTCTGCTGCCGTCGCCCCCGGCAGCATGGTCGATGTCGCGATCGAAGATGCCGACGATCATGACCTGTTCGGCGTGATCATCTGACAGCGAAAAGGCCGGGAGGTACCCCGACCCGCAAATTACGGCGACAGCCAACTTACCCGCCCGCCGCGCCGATTCAGCGAGCAAGTTGAGATAGAGCGCGTAATCGCCGTCCTCAAAGAAAATTTGCGCCCGCCGTTTGTCCCGCTGCG
>JANNMK010000265.1:0-3467 GCA_031397785.1 Sphingomonas sp.
CGCCGCCCAGGCCGAACTCGGCAAGAAGGGCGGCAAATCCTCCTAGCGGCATCGAGCGCTCGACAATTGCGCACGCCATCACCGGGCGCTCGGCAACCGCGAGCGCACCGCCCGCCCGCTCGCCTTGCGCGCGTCATCGACCGCGATATACCCGCCCGATGCTCGCGCTCCTGCTCATCCTCGCCCTCCAGCCGGCCGCGCCACCCGCCGCGCTCCAGCCTGAGCCTGTCGCCGCGCCCGCGCCGGGCATGACCGCCGAACCACCGCTTCCGCTCCCCGCATCCCCGGTCGAACGCCGCCTGCCCGGTCTTGATGGCCGCCCCGTCCGTTCGCTGCTCCACAGCTTCGCCGACCCGCTGCCCGCCCGCCATGCACGCCTGTCGCACAGCATCGCGGTGCAACGCTGGATCGGCGCCAGCATCGCGGCGCTCCCCGCGGATCAGCGCACGCCGACCTTCATCTGCCCGCTGATGTCCAACGGCGCGCTCGCCTCGGGCCTCAGTTGCCGACCGGAAAATGCCGCAGCCGCTACGCCGCAGCTCGCCCAGCTGGTCCGGCTTCTCTATCCGGCCGTGACCGGCGGACCAGCGCTCACCGCCGCCGCCGGGCCGCGCGCCGCGATGCCGCGGTCCCTGCGCTTCACCTTGCGGCTCGATCCCGCCGATTGGCCCCCGCCCTGGGTGCCGCGCAGCCAACCGGCACTCGCAGGGGAGGCGTCGAGCCCGCTCCGTACGCTGATCGTGCGGCGCTATGGCGATCAATACCCGCCCGCCGCGCTGCGCGCCGGGGTTAGCGCGCTCGTCATGGCCGATTGCGGGGTGGAGGCCGACCGCTCGGTCAGTTGCCGCACCCTGTCGATCGACCCGCCCGCCAGCGCGCCCTATTTCGCTGCGGTCGTCGACCAGCCGGTGCCGCGCGGCGTCGTGCCCGAAACCCTGTCGGACGGCCGCGCCACCCCCGGCCTCGAATTTCGCGTGCCGCTGCGCTTCATGATGGCCGATTGACCGGACTTACTGCGCCTCCGCGCTGACGCCCTGCTCGACCGCCGCGACGATCGCCTCGACAAACGCATCCAGATCGTCGGGATTGCGGCTGGTGATGATGCTGCGGTCGCTCACCGCCGCCTCGTCGACCCACTCGACGCCCGCATTGATCATGTCGGTCTTGATCGACCCGTAACTAGTGGCGCGCAGCCCCTTGGCCAGCCCCGCCTCGATCAGCAGCCAGGGCGCATGGCACACCGCCGCGATCGGCTTGCCCGCCGCGCTGAACGCCTGGATGAGCGCAATCGCGTCCGGATTGACGCGCAGCAGGTCGGGGTTGATCTGTCCGCCGGGCAGCACCAGCGCGTCATAGTCCGCCGCATTGGCATCGGCCAGCGCCAGGTCGGCCTCGGCGCTCTCGCCCCAGTCCTTGCCGCTCCAGCCGCGCACCGCCGCGCCGTCCGGCGTGGCGACATGCACCGTCGCGCCGTGCTCGCGCAACGCATCTCGCGGCACCATCAGTTCGGATTGCTCAAAGCCGTTGTCAGACAGGATCAGGATTGTCGCAGCATCGATGGGGGTCGGCATGGGTTGGTCTCCGGAGCAGCACGGCTGCGGCAATCGCAGCGATGGGTCATGCTCGCTCCAACCCGTCACCGGCCTTCCGGTTCCCATTGCTCACCGCCCGATGAGCGGGAACCATCGTGGCTGCCTGCTGTTATCTCCGGCGAAGGCGCGCCTCCCCCCGGCCGCGTCGGCACTAGGAGAGAAACCATGGGCGAATTCAAGGACAAGGCGAAAGCCGCAGGCAATGATATTGCCGGCAATATCAAGGAAGCCGCTGGCAAGGCGACCGACAATGCAAATCTGACCGCAGAAGGCAAAGCCCAGCAGGGCAAGGCCGATGCGCAGCGCGCCGCCGGCACCGTAAAGGGTGCGCTCGGCGACAAGGTCTGAGCTTCGCCGTAACCTCGACAGGTTTGCGCCGTCCGGAGTGACAGCAGCCCTTGTCATGGTCATCGAACGCTCGATCCACGGCAAAGGCCGCCTCCTTGAAGGACAACGCATCAGAATCCCCGCTTGCCTTTTGGCAGGCGGGGCTTTTGCTTGCCTCTCCCGTCTTGCCATGCTCAAACCATGGCCATGCGCTTTGCCCGCCTTTCGTTCGTCATCGCCGCCGTCTACGGCCTGCTGGCACTGATCCCCGGGCTGTTGATCGAAAATACCGGCGGCCACGCCTTTCTCGCCCAGCCCGAATATTATTACGGTTTTTACGGCTCGGCGCTGGTCTGGCAATTCGCCTTCCTGCTGATCGCCAGCGATCCGGTGCGCTACCGCCCTCTCATGCTGGTGGCGGCGCTCGAAAAAGCGGCTTTTTTCCTGCCCTCCATGCTGCTGTGGAATGCCGGTCGTCTGGCCGGGGGCAGCGGCCCGTTCATCGGCGCGATCATCGATGGCATGCTGCTGCTGCTGTTCGTCGCCGCCTGGTGGTCGACCCCCAAAACATCATTGCCGGGCGAAACTCCAGTCAATAAGTTGGCAACCGATTCGAACCCCAGCTGAACAGGATTATGGCCATGCGCACCGGCGGCTGTCACTGCGGCGCAATCCGCTACGAAGCGGCCGGCGAGCCCGAGCATCACTCTGTCTGCCATTGCCGCGATTGCCGTCGCAGCGCAGGCGCGCCGATGGTCGGCTGGATGGCGTTTCCGGCCGATGCGGTGCAGGTTACAAGCGGCGAAACCGTAGTCTATGCCAGCAGCACGCATGCCCGGCGCCATTTCTGCATCCAGTGCGGCACCGGGCTGTTCTACACCAATGCGGAAATATTGCCGGGTATCGTCGATATTCAGTCCTCGACCCTCGATGATGCCGAAAACCATATCCCCGTCGCGCAAGTCCAGGTTGCCGAACGGCTGCCATGGGTGGCCGACATCGGCACTATCCAGGAATTTCAGCGTTATCCGGGTATGGACTGACTGGCGTTCAGCACCATGACTGCCGCTGGCCACCAGCATAGGGCCGGGCCAGCCCCTCGCTCACCAGCATATCGCCGATGCTCGCCCCGTTGCGGGTGACGATGCGCAATTTGCGGCCAAACCGGTCGCTATCGCGCTCGATGCTCTCCAGCGCGAACGGCCCGGCATTGAGCAAGGCGTGCAATCGCCTTGTCGCCGCCTCACCCTTGGCGGCTTCGGCGCCGCAGCGCGCCGGATGCGTCTCCGGCGTATGGATGTCGGCGATGCGGATTTTCATCCCCTCGCTCCAGAATGTATCGCCATCGACCACGCAATTGCGTCCGCCGCCGCTATGGCAAATCCCGAAGCGCGCACTCACCGTTGCCGCCGCACTGCCGCGATGGACCCTGACGGCCTCATCCTCGGCAGATGCCAATTCTCTCGCCGCGCGCTCATCGCCATCCCACCCGCCTGTATTCGCTGGCAATCGAGGCTCGAAATAAGGCTTGTCGATCGCCGACCGCAT
>JANNMK010000307.1:0-6087 GCA_031397785.1 Sphingomonas sp.
GGGCGTTCGGTGCCTTCCTGACGCAGTATATAATATTGCATCGGGGTGAGGCGGCGGCGCCATTGCGTGTCGGTTAACATTAACGGAAACCGGGTCGGGCGGGTTTGCGCGCAGGCGGCGGTGCCCGACGCGACAATCGCGCCGACCAGCGCGGCGGTGCCGGTAAGCATGGTCCGGCGATTGAAACTGGCGCTGTGCATGGCATTCATCCTGTCCGTATCCAAACATCGTGCTGGCATATACGGGTTCGCGGCCGACAATGGATGCGTTACGCTGTGATGCCACGGCGGTTCAATAGCGTTCCAGCGTGACCATCATCTTCCTGTACCCATGGACAAAGCAGGCCGGGACAAATTCCGGCGCACCGTCGACGCGAACACGCAGGCGCCGTTTGGCCATTTCTTCGAGCAGTACCAGCAACTGCAGTTCGGCGACGCGCGCGCCGACGCAGCGGTGAATGCCATAACCGAATGCCAGATGGCGACGCGCATTGTCGCGTTCGATGTCGATCGCCTCGCCATCGGTAAACACGCTTTCGTCCCGGTTAGCGGACAGATACCACATGGCGATCTTGTCACCCTTCCTGATCTGATGGCCCATCAGATCGGCGTCCTCGAGCGCAGTGCGGCGCATGTGGGCGAGCGGTGTCTGCCAGCGGATGATTTCCTGCACGGCATTGGGGATCAACGCGGGATTGGCCTCGAGCTTGGCGCGCTGATCGGGATATTGATCGAGCGCATAGGCATAGGCCGACATCGAATTGCGGGTGGTGTCGTTGCCGCCGACAATCAGCAGGATCAGGTTCCCCATGAATTCGAACTGATCCATATCCTTCATCGCATCCGAATGGAGCATGATCGAGATGAGGTCGTTGCTGGGTTCCTGGCCGACCTTGGATTGCCACAGATGGCCAAAGGCAGCGCCCATTTCCATGGCCAGGCCCAGCCGGGCCTTGCGCTGATCTTCGGTGGTGAAGCTTTCGATATCGCCGAGCGCATCGGACCAGCGGGTCAGGTCGCGGCGCTGTTCCCAGGGGAAATCGAACAGTTTCGCCAGCATCTGGGTGGTCAATTCCATCGACACCCGGTCGACCCAGTCGAAACTTGTGCCCACAGGCAGGGAATCGAGCACGGCGGCAGTGCGCGCGCTGGCCTCCGCCTTCATATCGGCTACCGGCGTCGGACCAAAGGCGGGCGCGACGGTGCGGCGCTGGGTGGCGTGTTTGGGTGGGTCCATCGCGATGAACATCGGCATCGGCGTTTCGAAGCTGAGCAGCGCCCCTTCGCCCTGCCCGGCGACGGTGATACCGCCAAGATTGCCGGCCGAGGAATAGATGGCGGGCAATGCTTCGATCTGGACAATCGGTTTATAGGTGGTGATCGCCCAATAGGGGCCGAACCGCGCGTCCTCGAAATAATGAATGCCGCCATCGGCGCGCAGCGCGGCAAAATGATCGTGCCAGTTGTTTTCGGTGTACAGATCAGGGTGGCAGACATCGGCAAAACGCGTCGCGACCCCGGGGCGATCCGACGGCGCGGGCTTGTAACTGACGGTGTCGGGCGAAACGGCGGCGGTGGCCATGGCTGCTCTCCTGCGTGGGGATCCAGTTTGCTGCCGACGAATCCCTGCGGCAAAGCGCGGCTCCCGCCAGTCTTATGTGTGATAGTCTGCCACTGTTTACAGCGATGTCAACAGAGGCATCAGGGAGATACCGGATCAGCAGCCTGTTTGATCGTGCGTTTGCCGAATGGCCACCAGCTGCCGCCCGATCGCAGCACGCCTGCACGGAACAGGCGCACCGAAACGAAAATGGTGATGACGATCCATAGCGCCTGCCAGCCGAGCGCGGCGATATGCGGCAAAACAGCGGCGTCGGTCGCGCCGCGCGCAGCCATCGCAAAGGGCGAGGACCAGGGCACCAGCTGTGCAATCGCGGCAATGCCGCTGTCGGGCGCGTTGGCCGCGGCGCTGGCCAGCGTGAACATGCCGATCTGGAAAAAGGTGATCGGCAGCGACAGCATCTGGATTTCACGCACCGTCGACGCCTGCGCGCCGACCCCCAGAAACACCGCGCCGAGCAGAAAGAAAGCGGAGAGGAAGTAAACGAGGCCCAGACCAAGGAACAACGGCCAGCCGATCGCCGGGTTGAGATTGGCCAGCGTCGCCGCCGCCGGAAGCTGGCTCATCGCGGCAAGCGCAACCCCGCCGATCAAAACACCCCAGAACGTCACGAACAACAATGCAACGCCCAGCATGCCGAGCAATTTGCCGAAAAACACGCTTTCGAGCGGCACCGCGGCGGCGAGTATCTCGATGACCTTATTGCCCTTTTCCTCGGCCAGCATGCCGACGGTCTGCCCTGCGAGCAGCAGGGTCAGGATGAAGATGGCAAACACTGCGCCATAGCCGAGCCCGGATTGCGCGGCGGTGCCGGTACCGGCGGTGGTGATGAGGTCGAACGCCGGGCGGCTGACAGGTCCCGCATCGGCAGCCGTCGTCGCGCCTTCGCGCGCGACCGCTTCGGCGATGGTTGCAAGGTAGCGGCCGGGGAACCCTTGGCGGTTTCGTTCAGCGATGCGCGGGGCGGCAGCGCTGCCGGTGAGGATGGCGAGCACGTCGGCGTCGGTGGCAAGGCGGGCCGCGGCGGCGCTGTGCGCAGCACTGGCGGGCATGACGATCAGCCGTGGCGGACCCGAGACCCCGCCGGCGACCGCACGCAGGCGGGTGTCAACCGCGACGAAGGCCGCGCGTTCGCCCTCTGCCACGATGGCGACGATGCGTTCGCTCTTGCCCGCATTTTCAGCCAGGTTGCCCGCCGACATGCCGCCGATCAGCCCGAACCCCAGCATCAGCAGCGGGGCGAGCAGGAATAGCAGAAAGGTGGGGGTGGCGACGATCGACACGAAATCGCGCCGCGCGACGACGAGCGATTGCGACAGCAAATTCATGCGACGGCCCCCGGTGCAGCGCGCATGCCTGCTGCGTCGCCGACGATCGCCTTCTGTCTGTCGTCGGCACAGTCGCCGACGATCTTTACAAACGCCTCGTGCAGGCCGGGGCGTTCGATCGACAGCCCTTCGACTCCGTGATGCGCCGCGACCAGGCTGGCCAACATCGCTTCGACGCCGCCATCAGCCACTGAAAAGCGCCATTCTCCATCGCTGACAGTCGCGCCATCGGGCAGCATGGTGGCCAGCGCGGCGGTATCGACCCCGTCGCGCGGACGGTAGCGCACACCCAATGGCAACAGACCGCGCGCCTGTTCGACCGTTCCTTCGAAACGGCGTTGCCCGCCTGCAATAATGGCCAGGCGATCGCACAATCGCTGGGCATGGGCCATGACGTGCGTCGACAGGATGATCGTCGCCCCGCGGTCCCGCTGGGCGAGGATCAGCGCTTCGAGCCGTTCCTGATTGACCGGATCGAGCCCCGCAACTGGCTCCGCAAGCACGATCAGGTCGGGATCGGGCACCAATGCGCCGACCAGCTGCACCATCTGGCTCATGCCCTTGGATAATTTGCGGACCTTTTGTTTTGCGGCATGGGCGAGGCCGAGATCGGCGAGGCGGACATCGGCGCGGGCCCGCCCATCGGCGAGCGGCAAGCCGCGCAGCGCACCCATGAAGGCGATCGAATCGCGCGCGGTCATGCTCGGGTAAAGCCCGCGTTCTTCCGGCAGATAGCCGACGCGGGTGCTGACATCGCGCGGATTGGCGTGGCCCAGCAGACTGCGGCTGCCGCTATCGGGATCGATGATGCCCAGCAGCATCCGCAATGTCGTGGTCTTGCCCGCGCCATTGGGGCCGAGCACGCCATAGATCGCACCCTGCGGGATCGACAGGCCAACCCCGTCGACTGCATGATAGCCCCCGAAATATTTCGAGAGATTGTCGGCGACGACCACAGGTGCGTTCAACTTAATCTTCCCTCTGGCAACCGCGCGCTATGACAATCAGGCAGCGTTCCGATATTGAAGCGCCGTGCGATAGGCAATGGCTGTAAACGGCGATGGCTGCCGATAAGCGAGGGACGTCAACAAATGGTAGCGGGCGGGGTGACAGCGATGACGGCGCAGGACATTCGCACCGCCGCCGCTACGCATGGCTTTGCCGCCTGCGCCATTGCCGCTGCCGATGCAGCGCCGCTGGCGGGCGAACGATTGCGCCGCTGGATCGATGATGGCTGCCATGGCGAAATGATCTGGATGGAAAGCCGCGCCGCCGCGCGCGCATCCCCCGCTGCGCTCTGGAGCGACGTCCGATCGGTTGTCATGCTGGGGATGAGTTATGCGCCGGGCCATGATCCGCTCGCTTTCGACCAGGCGACCGACCGGGGCCGGATATCGGTTTATGCGCAAGGGGCGGATTATCACGATATCGTCAAACGGGCGCTGAAGGCGCTGGCGCGCGACATCATGGCGCGTGCGCCCGACAGTGCGCTGAAAGTCTTTGTCGATACCGCACCGGTGATGGAAAAACCGCTGGCGCAAGCCGCGGGGCTCGGCTGGCAGGGCAAGCATACAAATCTGGTCAGCCGAAATCATGGCAGCTGGCTGTTCCTCGGCGCGATCTATACCACGCTCGATCTCATGCCCGATACACCAGGGCGCGACGCATGCGGATCGTGCGATGCCTGTCAGCGGGTGTGCCCGACCGATGCCTTCCCCGCGCCCTATCGCCTCGATGCACGGCGCTGCATTTCCTACCTGACTATCGAGGTGAAGGGGCCGATCCCGCATGAATTCCGCCGTGCCATCGGCAACCGCATCTATGGCTGCGATGATTGTCTGGCGGTCTGCCCGTGGAATAAATTTGCGGATACCGCGCACACCCATCGCGCCTTCCTGCCGCGCGCCGAACTGGTCGCGCCGCGCCTCGCCGATCTGCTTGCCCTCGACGATGCCGGCTTTCGGGCGCTGTTTTCCGGATCGCCGATCAAGCGGATCGGACGGGCGCGCATGGTGCGCAATGCAGCGATTGCAGCGGGCAACAGCGGCGATACCGCGCTGGTGCCGGTGTTGCAGCGGCTGACCGGGGACGATGATGCGGTGGTGGCAGAAGCAGCGCGATGGGCGCTGGATGAGCTAGCGCCGCTGTAACGCGGCAATGCATGCCGCGCGGTCAGTATCGCTGCCGTCCGGGCTGCGGGTATCGACATGAGTGACTTGCGGTTCGGCCCCGGCACGCGGGGCATAAAGATAGGCATCGAGCACACAGCGGTCGGAGGCATATTGGAGCTTGTGGGCGGCCCCTTCGGTGATATCGAGCCGGGCAGTACCGAAGCTGCGCGCCAGATCGCGGGCGGTGCGGCCGATCACCGCTTCGGCGCCCGCGGTCGATCCGCTGGACAGGCTGCCGCCGCGATGCAGGTTGGCGGCGGGGCGGTTGGCAGTGATCACCGCACTACCGGTGCGCGGCGCAGGAGTGGCGCTGCATGCGGCGAGACCGACGGCGGCGAACAGTGCGAACGATGGCATTGCAAATGCGGGCGAGAATTTTGTCATGCTGGATTGTCCCGTCTGGCATGGAAAAGATGAACCGCCAGCGCCGCGCCGAACACCGGGGCAAGCAGGTTGACGAACGGTATCAAAAAAGCCCCGGCCGTGACAAAACCCAGCGCCAGGCGATGAGCCGAAGGCATGGCGGGCGCAGCCGGGTGGCGGGCGGCGACCATCGATTCGAAATCGCGGCCGAGCAGGATCATATTGACGATCAACGCAAGCGCCAGCGTGCCCACCCCTGTGGCGAGCAGCAGAATATAGGCCGGAGCGGCGAGCAGATTCCAGCCAAGCGCTCGCAAGGCCGAACGCACGCCGAGGCGCAATCCGGCAGCGAATGTGACGCTGTGCGCCGATGCGGCGGCAGCGGGATAATGATCCTCTTCGACCGATGCGACAATCGCATCGGTAAACAGGCCGATAACCAGCATCGCGACGCCGCGAAACAGAAACCACAAAGCGATAAATCCGATGGCAGCGGCGGCAAGCGCGGCAAACCCCCCGCTGCCCGACGGAAACCAGCGCGGCATGATTTGAGCCTCCAGCAGCCACCATAGCCCGCTGCCCAGCAGGGCGAAAATGACAAGAGT
>JANNMK010000328.1:0-5537 GCA_031397785.1 Sphingomonas sp.
ATTGGAAGAAGAACCGAAAAATCTACGCAGTCCAACGTGACGAATGGGATAGGCCGGAATTCGCTACCAAAGATGCGCGATTAGGCATCAACCAGTGGCCGTCATATTCCAGTTTTGTAGCGTGGTGGGTTTCGGAGCATCTGAAGAGCCCGACCTAGCGAACGACCGCTTCCGCTCATCCGTCACCAAAAGCTGTCTGTCCGCAAACCGCAACATCCCTGACAAGAAATCAAGACGCTTGCCGCCCCAATCCGGCTGGTCCACACCCTGCCCTCGCAGGCACCACATCAGACGGGCGCAATAGGGGGGAGTTTTTGATGATGGGGTTTGCCGGGGCTGAGGTGCAGATATTCATCGCGGCGGCGCTGACCGTCGGCATCGGCCTGCTCACCTGGTGGAAGGTGCGGCAGATGACGCGCGCCACTGCCGACGCGCACCCCGGCGCAGGCGCGGACCATGGCAGCAAGGACGTGTTCCTGGCCGGCAGCGGGTTGTCGTGGTTGTATGTCGCGGGGTCGATCACGCTCACCAACCTGTCGACCGAACAGCTCGTCGGCATGAACGGCAACCAGATGCTGCTGCTCGCCTGGTGGGAGATTTGCGGGTTTTTCGGACTGATGATTTTGGCGTTTGTATTCGTGCCGGTTTATTATCGCCACGGCGTCACCACCGTAACCGAGCTGCTTGAAAAGCGCTATGGCGGACGCAGCATCCGCACCGTCATATCCTTTCTTTTCATGTTCGGGGCGATCACCATCTATCTGCCCGCCGCGCTTTATTCGGGCAGCCTATTTTTGGCCTCGATGCTGGGCACCGACATATCGCTGCTGTGGTTTGCCGCGCCGATGGCGGTGATCGCGGCGGGCTATACCATCTTCGGCGGGCTGCGCGCGGTGGCGGTGATGGATACGTTTTCGGGGATCGGCGTGCTCGCCATCGCGCTCCTCGTCGTCGTGCTGGCGCTGGCGGCGATCGATTTCGATCTGGCGGGGGTGCCAGCGGAGCGCATCAGCATGATCGGCGGGTTGGATAGCCCGATTCCCATCCACACGCTGTTCACCGGCATGTTGTTCATCCAGATATTCTATTGGTCGACCAACCAGATCATCACGCAAAAGGCGATGACCGCGCCGACGGTGCGCGAGGCGCAGAAGGGCGTGCTGGCCGCCGCTATGGTGCGCATCGTGGTGATCCCCGCCATCGTCGTCATCCCGGGCGTGGTCGCCTATAAATTGTTCGGCGACGTCAATGACGCGGCATATGGCCGGGTGGTGGCAGAGGTGCTGCCGGGCTGGCTGTCGGGCACGTTCGCCGCTCTGATGGCGGCGGCGGTCATCGCCCACACCAGCGCCATATTGAACGGAACAGTCGCGCTTTACACTGTCGATTTCCACGACAAATTCGTCGCCCCCCTGTCCGATGCGCGGCGTGTCGCCACGCTCGCCACGCTGGCGCTGACCGTCAGTTCGATCGCGCTGGTGCCGGTGTTTCAGAATGCGGAGAACATCATCAATCTGCTCCAGCAACTGAACGGCCTTGCATCCATGCCGATCCTGTCGGCGTTCATCGCCGGGCTGATGTTCCGCAATGTCGATGCGCGCGCGGCGGTGTGCGGCGTCATCTGGGGCTTTGGCTTTTACGCGACATATAGCGCGGTGTTGCAGCCGGAGGGGATTACGCCGCTATGGTTCCATTATATCGATGCGATGCTGGTGACGCTGGTCACATCGATAATCGCATCGCTGGTGGTCAACCGGCTGGGGTTCGGCAACCGAGCGGACTATATCGGGTTCGCGGCGTTTCGTGGCGGAGCGGCAACCAACTGACCCGTCGTTGCCGCGCTCCGTTCGCAATGACGGATGTTTGGCTCACCTCACGGGACGTGCTGTCAGGCGGATCACCGCTTCGTATGTCTCGCCGGGTTCGATCACCGGCATCGGCGCGACGCAGCGCTTGCGGTTGATCGCGTCGGTCATGTGCGGCACCGGTTCGAAACAGAAAGCGCCGCCGTCCTGCGGGCAATAGACGACCGCGACCGGCAATTCGGCCGACGCTTCGATATCGAGCGCCAGATCGCGGTCCGCCCATAATATCGTCGCCCGCCCGTTCCAGCCGCCATAGCCGTTGTCGACGCTGCGCCCCTCGACCGCAGCGCCGCTGGTGAAATCAAAATCACCGCGCGGGGCCATTGCTTCGGCGGGCAGCCCGGCTGCATCATTGGCCCACACATCGCTGGCGGCAAAGCGCAGCACCGCGCCTCTCGCATCGAAATAGGGATGGTGGCCGAACGCCAGCGGCACCGCGCGTTCCTCGGTGTTGGTGACCCACAATTCGATGGTCAGCACATCGTCGGCCACCGTAAAGCGCTGCTCCGCCTCGAACGCGAACGGCCAGTTGCCCTGACCGTCATATTCCAGCAGCAGCGCCACCGTGTCCGCCTCGGCGACCTCGACGCTCCACGGCATCGCCATGCCGACGCCGTGGATGGCGTGCGGCGCGGCCTCTTTATCGGCCGTCAGGCGGTGCACGTCGCCATCCCAGCCGAACCGCGCATCGGCGATACGGTTGGAGTAGGGCACCAGCGGGAAACTCGCCATTTCGCGCGCATCCTTCGCACCCTTTGCCGCGCTGCGCAGCATCGGCTGGCCATCGACATGCCAGCTGGCGATCGAGCCGCCGATGCCGGGCGCAATGGTGGCAACGCTGCTCCCGCTGGAAATCGTCAGGCGGGCGTCGTCGGTCCTGGACACGGATGCATGGTTCCTTCGGCTATGCGCTCAGCCGTCGAGCGCTGCGGCGTCCGCCTGTGGCGCAATCTTTGGTGAAGCTCAAGATTGGCGAACCGGCCATCGTGGCGGCGCATACGAATGTGCGGTGACAATGGCGGAAGATTGGCTAGGCTGGCCAAAACACAGCCAGGGGGCACAGTGGCGGACCTACCTCTTCCCATTTGCGCGAACGGCGCGGATCGTTCCGGCGTCGGCGATCTCAAATCGCGTATCGTCGATATTCTCATCCACCGCATCGGCAAGGATGCCCGCGCCGCCAAACCGCACGACTGGCTGGCCGCAACCATCCTCACCATGCGGGATGATATCATCGACCGCTGGATGGCATCGACCCGGACCGCGCATGAAGCGGGGGCCAAGCGCGTCTATTATCTCAGCCTCGAATTTCTAATCGGCCGCCTGCTGCGTGATGCCATCGCCAATCTGGGGCGCGAACGCGACGTGCGCGCCGCGCTCTCGGAACTGGGCGTCGATCTGACCCGGATAGAGGAGATCGAGCCTGATGCGGCGCTCGGCAACGGCGGGCTGGGGCGGCTGGCCGCCTGCTTCATGGAAAGCATGGCAACGCTCGACTTGCCCGCTTACGGCTATGGCATCCGCTATGTGAACGGCATGTTCCGCCAGCGGATCGACAATGGCTGGCAGGTCGAATTGCCCGAAACCTGGCTGACCTACGGTAATCCCTGGGAATTCGAGCGGCGCGAATCGAGCTACCGCATCGGTTTCGGCGGCCATGTCGATGCCGACGCATCGGGCCGGGTCGTCTGGCAACCGGCCGAGCAGATCGAGGCGCTGGCGGTCGATACGCCGATCGTCGGCTGGCGCGGCAAGCGCGTCAACACGCTGCGGCTGTGGACCGCCCGCGCGCTCGATCCTATCCGCCTCGATGCGTTCAACGCTGGCGACCATGCCGGTGCCCTCACTGCACAGGTGCAGGCCGAAAGCCTGGTGCGCGTGCTCTATCCGGCGGATTCCAGCGCGGCGGGACAGGAATTGCGGCTGCGGCAGGAAGTGTTTTTCGCCTGCGCGTCGATCCAGGACATCGTCCGCCGCCATCTGCAATATTTCGGCGACATTCGCACCCTGCCCGACCATGCGGCGATCCAGCTCAACGATACCCACCCCGCCGTCGCGGTCGCCGAACTGATGCGCATCCTGCTCGACGAGCGCGGTCTGGGCATCGAGGAGGCATGGGACATCGCCCAGCGCAGCTTTGGCTATACCAACCACACATTGCTCCCCGAAGCGCTCGAAAGCTGGCCGCTGCCGCTGTTCGAACGCCTGCTGCCGCGCCACATGCAGATCGTCTACACGATCAACGCCCGGCTGCTGCGCGAAGCCAAGAAGGCCGGGTTTGATGACCGCGCGATCGGCGCGATTTCGCTGATCGACGAAAATGGCGAACGGCGGGTGCGGATGGCCAATCTGGCGTTTGCTGGCGCGCACAGTGTCAATGGCGTCGCTGCGCTGCACACCGACCTGATGAAACAGACGGTGTTTGCAGACCTGCACCGGCTGTTCCCGGCGCGGATCAACAACAAGACCAACGGCGTCACCACCCGGCGCTGGCTGCACCAGTGCAATCCCGCACTGACCAGCCTCATCCGCGACGCGATCGGCGATGCGTTCATGGACGATCCGATGGCGCTGGCCGCGCTCGCGCCGTTTGCGGACGACGCCGCCTTTCAGGAACGCTTCGCCGAGGTAAAGCGCAGCAACAAGGTCGCGCTCGCTCATTATCTCACTGAAACCATGGCCGGTATCCGGCTCGACCCCGATGCGCTGTTCGATATCCAGATCAAGCGCATCCACGAATATAAGCGGCAACTGCTCAACATCATCGAAACCGTCGCGCTCTATGACCGGATCAGAAGCCACCCCAGCGAGGACTGGGTGCCGCGCGTCAAACTGTTCGCCGGCAAGGCCGCATCGAGCTATCATAATGCCAAACTGATCATCAAACTGGCCAATGATGTCGCGCGCCGCATCAATTCGGATCCGTCGGTCGGCAATCTGCTCAAGGTGGTTTTCGTCCCAAATTACAATGTCAGCCTGGCCGAACGCATCGTCCCCGCCGCCGATCTTTCCGAACAGATTTCGACCGCGGGCATGGAGGCATCGGGCACCGGCAACATGAAGTTCGCGCTGAACGGCGCGCTGACCATCGGCACGCTCGACGGCGCCAATATCGAGATCAAGGACCGCGTCGGCGACGACAATATCGTGATCTTCGGCATGACCGCGGATGAGGTCGCGACGCGCCGCGCCAGCGACTATCGCCCGCGCGATGTCATCGACGCCTCGCCCGAACTCGCGCAGGCGCTGCACGCCATTTCCAGCGGGGTATTCTCGCCCGACGATCCGCACCGCTACGAAGGGCTGGTCGGCGGCCTTTATGATCATGACTGGTTCATGGTCTGCGCCGATTTTGACGGTTACGCCGCAGCGCAGCGCAAGGTGGATTCGATCTGGATGGATCAGAAAAGCTGGCGCACCAAAGCAATTCACAATATCGCGAATGTCGGTTGGTTTTCGTCCGACCGAACCATCGCGGAATATGCTCGCGAGATCTGGGGAGTTCTTTGAGGCCATCGACTGCTGCGATTGATGCACTGCTCGAAGGTATTCATGCCGATCCCTTTTCCTTGCTGGGCATCCACGCCGGGCCGGACGGTTCGTTCGCACGCGCAGTGTTGCCGGGGGCGGATGCGGCTGAGGCGCATACGCTGGCGGGGGTTAGCCTCGGCA
>JANNMK010000337.1:0-16434 GCA_031397785.1 Sphingomonas sp.
TGATCGACGGTGAAATAGCCGGTCAAGCCAATGATTGCGGCCAGCACACCGAGATTGATGATGTGGCGCGCGGGTAGAATGATTGGCGCGCCCGACATTTTACCGGCGAGTTTGAGAAAGGCGATGATCGAACCCGAGAAAGTGATCGCGCCGATCGCCGCGCCGAGACCCATTTCGACGCGGCTGACCGGGCTGATGACGCCGTCAGCGCCTGCGATGCCAAAGCCCTGCGGCGCAAGGAAGGCGGCGGCTGCGACCACGACCGCGGCGAGGCCGACGAGGCTGTGGAAGGCTGCGACGAGTTGGGGCATGTCGGTCATCGCGATGCGCCGCGCAGTGACGATACCGATGATTGCCCCGATAGCTATGGCGGCGAGAATGAGAGCGATTGCTGTGAAATCGGGCACAAGAATAGCGACGGTATAGCCGCGCTCTGGCCCATCAGCGAAACCGATCCTCTCAGTCATTGGCACATGCGTCACCAGCGTCGTCACGACCGCAATCGCCATGCCGATGATACCGAGGCGATTGCCACGCTGAGACGTGGAGGGCGAACTTAGCCCGCGCAGAGCAAGGATGAAGCAGACACCGGCGACGAGATAAGCGAACGCAACCCACGGATTGACCGGCGCAACATCGTGCATTTCAAATTTCCCCTGTCAGCGCCTGGCGTTGCCGCTTAGCGCTCCTTTTTCTTGTACATCGCCAGCATACGGGCAGTAACCGCGAAACCGCCGAAAATATTGACGCTGGCAAGAGCGACCGCGATCAGGCCGAGCCACTTGGCGACCTCTCCGCCCGAACCTAGCACCGGTGCAGCACCTGCGATCAACGCACCGACGATGATCACCGACGAAATTGCGTTCGTCACCGCCATTAATGGCGTGTGCAGTGCGGGCGTCACCGACCAGACGACATAATAGCCGATGAAGCAGGCGAGAATGAATATCGACAGGATGGAGATGAAGTCCATTGGCTTTGTTCCGTTCACGCAAAATATTGTCCTTCGTGTTTGGCAACATCTGGCGCGCGTGTCGAGCAGGAGCGGCAGCAAATCCGACGCAAGGCGCAAAAAGGCACCCGACCTTTCGGTCGGGCGCCAGTTTCTGGTGTTCTACCCAGAGGGAGTTGCAAGGTCGATCTGACTAAGTTCAGCCGAGGCGTGGCACCAAGATACCGTTCACGACATGGACGGTGCCGTTGGACGAGCTCTGGTCGGCGAGGGTCACATAAGCCTTGCTGTTATTTTCACCGGTCAGCACGATTCTGTCGCCTTCGAGGCTCGCCTTGAGTGTCTGGCCAGCAACGGTTTGAAGCTCGGCGGTACCATTGCCCGCTTCGATCTGCTGCTTGAGCTGCGTCGACGTCACATTGCCCGCCACCACATGAAATTGCAGGAGGGTTGTAAGCGATGCCTTATTGGCGGGTGCCATCAGCGCATTACGAGTGTCTGATGGGATGAGTTCGAACGCGGCATTGGTGGGCGCGAAAACCGTGAAGGGACCAGGGCCAGAAAGCGTAGCGGTGAGGTCTGCCGCAGTCAGGGCACCGCCCAGCGTCGAAAGGTCGGCATTAGCGGATACCGCAGCGGCAATGGTGCCTTCGGTGGCCGCGGTTTCTGCCGGGGGCGTTTCCGGAGACGGGGCGGTGGTCGTGGCAGGCGGAGTTTCCGAACCGGTTGCAGCGTCACTGGCAACGTCTGGAGCCGTGGTCGGAACGGGATCGGTAGATCCGGCTGTCGTTTCCGGCATGGATTGTTCGGGCATGGATTGTGCGCTCGTGTCCTGAGCGATGGCGGTGCCAGCGGTTAGAGCGAGAACGCTGACAGCGCTCGCGCGAATGAATGTCTTCAGCATGGTCTGCTCCTTGGTCAGTAAGACCGCGCTGTCCGCCAATTCGAACAGCTGCGATGCGATGACAAAAACCAAATGTGAGAGCGGCGGAGACGTTCCATTTCATGCTGCCAGTGGTGGCGGCGGCGGGATGAATGGCTGAATTCCGTAATTTATGAATATATGTTCATCAATTTTCAGGGAGCAGACGCAAAGCCGCCCGCCGTGCGGGGGGGAGCACGGCGGGCGGACTGCGCGAGCGTGGAGAGGCTCAGCGCAGATTACATCGACGGCAGAAGGACGCCGTCGATTACGTGGATGACACCGTTCGACTGCATCACGTCGGCCTGGGTGACATGTGCGCTGCTGCCGCCCATGCCTTGGATCATCACTCGGTCGCCCATCATGGTGAATGTCAGTGCTTCACCGGCAACAGTGGTGACGGTGGCGCGGCCACCACCAGCACGGATGCGACCGACAAGATCGGTTGCAGTGATGCGGCCGGGGACGACGTGATAGGTGAGAACCTTGGTCAGCGCAGGCTTCATGGCATCCGTCATCAGTGCGGTGCGGGTAGCAAGCGGCACGCGACCAAAGGCTTCGTCGGTCGGCGCGAATACGGTGAAAGGACCTGCCGAGTTGAGCGTATCAACCAGCCCTGCCTGCGTCACAGCCGCGACGAGCGTGCGATGAATCGGCGAATTGACCGCATTCTGAACAATGGTGCGGTTGGGATACATGGCAGCGCCACCGACGGTTACGGTTCCTGCGGCAGCAGGGGCAGGCGTGGCAGCCATGCCATCATCGGCCATGGCCGACTGGCAAGCGCCGAGCGAAAGCGCGGCAGTGGCCAGCGCGGTTGTAAGCAAAAATTTCATGGGGGGCTCCGTCTTCCTGGAGCGGGACTTCAGTGTCTCCGCGTGAGTAAATACGCACGAGACGAACGGTTGGATGCGCCGCCTGAAAAATAAATTGCAGGTTCGTTCAGATCGTCACGCCGACAATCGTTGATGGACGATAGTCCCGCCTTGTGTGAGCCGGATCGCGGTGCCGATTTCATCGTCGAGAACGGGTTTGCCCGTTTCCTTGTCCCAGAAGGCGGCAAGGAAATTATAGAGGTTGCGGCTGAACAATGCGCTGGCGTCGGCAGCGAGGCTGGCGGCTATGTTCTGCGCTCCAACGATGGTGACGCCATGCCGGACAACGCTGTGCCCGGCGACGGCTCCTTCGACATTGCCGCCGCTTTCCGCCGCAAGATCGACGATCACGCTGCCGCTGCGCATCGTTGCAATCTGCGCGTCCGAAATCAGCCGGGGAGCGGGACGACCGGGGATCAGCGCGGTGGTGATGACGATATCCTGCTTGGCGATGTGACTCGACACCAGTTCAGCTTGTGCGGCCTTATATTCGTCCGACATTTCGGTGGCATAGCCGCCCGATCCTTCGCCCTCTATCCCGGCGACATCGTCGACGAAGATCGGTTTTGCGCCAAGCGACTGGATTTGTTCCCTCGTTGCAGAGCGAACATCCGTCGCGGAAACCTGCGCGCCAAGTCGGCGTGCGGTGGCGATCGCCTGTAGTCCGGCGACCCCGACGCCCATCACGAAAACCCTGGCGGCACTTACCGTGCCGGCCGCGGTCATCATCATCGGAAAGGCGCGGCCGTAGGCGTTTGCAGCCTCCAGCACCGCCTTGTAACCGGCCAGATTGGACTGGCTGGAGAGAATGTCCATCGACTGGGCGCGTGTGATGCGCGGCATGAATTCCATCGCCAATGCCTCGATACCGGCCTCGGCATAGCCGGCGATCCGGGCGTGTTCGGCAAACGGGTTGAGCGATGCGACAAGCCAAGCCCCCGGCTTTGCCCCCGCGATGGTTGCGGCATCCGGCCCCTGAATGGCGAGCAGGATGTCGGCGTCCTTTACCGCATCGGCGCGGTTCGTCACGCTGGCCCCGGCTGCGGCATAGTCGGCATCGACGATGGCTGCGCCTTCACCTGCTCCGGCCTCGACCGAGATGGTCGCACCCAGCAGGATGAATTTCTTTGCGGTTTCGGGAGTGGCAGCGACCCGGTGTTCGCCCGGGACCGTTTCCTTGAGAACCGCGATCTTCATATGCTGGGGTGTTTCCGGGAAATCAGGAAATGATGAGGACGACAAAGATGGTGATGACGGCGACGATTGCCGCGCTCACCTTGGCCATGCCGATGAAGCTTTCATAGTTTGATTTGGCTTCGCCAATGTCATGTTGTGCCATGTGGGTCTGCTTCCCTAATGGATCGGTGGTTACAGGATGGGGGCACAGCCCCCGGTTGCATGTCCCTTAACCCAGCGGGCGCGGCGCTAGCAAGGGCGGGCTGACAGCAAGGTCGCCAGTTTAAGGCCAATCTTAACCCGCTACCGCTATCGAAGGGCGCTTACCGCCCGTGCAACCGCCGTTGTCCGGGCAAGCGAGGGGTGTGTGCGTGGCGACATTGCAGGGAGACCGGATGCTGTTGCTCGTCGATAACGACGAGGCACATTGCCGATTCCTGGCGTCGATGGCGGCGCGCGGAGGGTGGCGCACGCTGTTCGCGCCGGATCTGGAACGGGCGATCGCCACACTTGGCACGCATGATGGCTTGCTGCTCGATGCGGTGCTGATCGATGCGCGCGTCGCCGCCGTCGGTTTGGCCAACACCATCGGTGCGATGCGCGAATGGCGGCCGTCGCTGCCGATCATTTTCCTGGGCGAAGCCGGGGTTGCCGGCAACGCAGGACGCGGCATGGCGCTGTCGGCGCTGCGTGCACGAGCCAGCGATTTCCTCGACAAGCCGTTGTCTGCCGAACGGCTGCACGCTGCACTCGACCATGCCATCGCACCGCGATTCCACCATGAGCTGAGGATGGTTTCCGAGAAATTTTCCGCGCCGCTGCCGGTCGAGGAAATCATCGGATCGACGCCCGCTTTTCGCACCGCGCTGGCCATCGCCGCAAAGGCGGCGCGAGCGCGGGTGCCGGTGCTGATCGAAGGTGAAGCCGGCACCGGCAAGGCATTGGTCGCCGCAGCCATCCACCACGCCGGTCTGCGCCCGCGCAGCCCCCTGATTCATGTCGATTGCGGCCATCATAGCGATGCAATGATCGGCCCGCTGCTGTTCGGTTATGAACGCGGGGCGTTTGCCGGTGCATTCGAGCGGCGGATCGGCGAAATCGTCAAGGCCGACGGCGGAACGCTGGTGCTCGACAGGATCGAGCGATTGCCGATGGATGTGCAGGCGATGCTTGCCGAGGTGCTGGCGACCGGGCAGGTTCAACCGGTTGGCGGGACGATGAGCGTGGCGGCGGATGTGCGCTTTATCGCCTGTTCGACGGTATCGCTGCGCCAGCGCAGCCGCGACGGCCTGTTCCGTGAAGACCTGCTGGCGCGTATGGGCGTGGCCGAAGTCGCGTTGCCGCCGCTGCGCGATCGCCGCGTCGACATCCCGAGCCTGGCCCGCCATTTCATGACCCGCATCGGCACGCTGCCCGATATGCCGAGCCTGTCGCTGTCCGGCGAGTTGCTGACGGCGCTGTCGAGCTGGAACTGGCCGGGCAATGTCCGGCAATTGCACGATGCGCTGCTGCGCGCGGCATGCGCCAGCGAAGGGCCGCAGCTGGGCGTGTCCGACTTTCCCGGCCTTGCCGCCGAACGGGCGCGTGCGCCGGAGGACATGGGCAGCGCCAGCGCGATGCCGGGCGACGGTATCGGCGTCACGCTTTATCGGTCCGACGGCAATCTGAGAGCATTGCAGGATATCGAAGCCGACGTGATCCGCCTTGCCATCGGCCATTATCGCGGCCGGATGAGCGAGGTCGCGCGCCGTTTGGGCATCGGGCGGTCGACGCTTTACCGCAAGCTCGCCGATCTGGGGATCGATACGGCGGCCTGAGCAACCGCTTTTGGCTCCGGCAACAGCGACGCGAAATTCGGCTTAAAGCGACAAAGAATACGCGATCGGGGTGACGAATTGTCTCCTTTGTCGCTTTAGCGTGCGATCCGCCGCACCGGCACTGCCTGAACAGAATCGACGATTTCAAAGATCCGGCGGATATACGGAACATAGCACGAACATCGAGCGGAGGACAGCGATTTTTCTGTCCGGAACCGGATTGCACCGTGCCCGATCATGCCATCATGCCGCGGCGATCGCCTTCAGGAGGTCGTCGGTCGAACGACCGGTCAGGGTTTTGGCGATTTCCGCGATCAACGCCTGCTCGAGCTGTTTGTGATAGAGTTTGCGCATCTCCCCCAGACTGCTGGGATCGGCGATAACGACCAGATGCTCGATGCGGTGCGACAGCACGGCGGCGTTGAGCGCGCCGGCCACCGAAGCGGCATGGCCTGACTCCTCATTCTGGCGAAAGCTGTCGGCCGGTCCGGCATTATGCGCCGCCTCATCCTGCATCGCCAGCGCCACTTCGCTCAATTCGGGCGACTGCTGGGTGCCGCTGTTGCGGAACAGGGTGAAATGCTGGCCATCGGCGACGGCGACATGAGCGTTGGCGGGAAGATGCATGGACAGGACTTTCGCGCTGGAGACAATCAAACGGCTATAACCGGCGAACGGGCGAAAGGATGCGTCGGGTGTCCAGGGGGAATCACCGATTCGCGGGCAATCGGCCGTCCCGGCGAACCGGGCATCCGGTCAATGCCGGGCGAGCCGCCGATTTTGCCGGGTTGCGCGACCGGTTGTTTCTGCCACGCGACGAAACGGACGCTGCGCCGGGTTTTCGTGCCGCTCGTCACGCCTGCCCAAGCGGCCCTGCCCTATCGATGCGCCGGTCACAACGCTGATCGGCAATGCAGATCGACAACGCAAATCGACAACGCAAATCGATAGGCCAGATCAACGAAATTGTGAGCGCGGGTCGCCGCGCGACGGGCATCGGCGCGACTATGGTGCGAACGCCCGGGAGGATTTGTGATGAACAGCATATTATTCTGGAATTCGGTGTTGCTGGAGTGCAGCCGCCGCGACTTTACCCGGGGCTATCCAGGCGGACAGCAGCCCGGCCCCATCCGCACATCGCGCGCGATGGCCATCGTCCATATCGCCATCCACGATGCCGTGGCATTCAAGAACGGCATGCCCGGTGCGGCCTATCTGACCAAGAAGGGGATCGCCAACACGGTCGGTGCGCCGCCGCCAGGCTCCATCGACGAGGTCATCGCCGGGGCAGCGGTGACGACGCTGCGCGCCATGTATCCGCGCTACACCGACTTCATCCTCGACAATTATGACGGACCGGACAACGCCCGGTTCAACTATGGCGAGGAAATCGCCAACGCCCTGCTGGTCAGCCGGAGCAATGACGGGTCGGACGTGTCGATCATCGCCATGCAGGACCCGACGCTGGTTTACGGTCAGCACCGCGGCGATCCCTATACCGCAGGCCAGCCACGGCTTGGTCTGGCGTGGGGCAATGTCACCCGCTTTTCCGGCGCGGCGCGGCAACCGCTCGATCCGTTCCCTGGCCATGGGACCAGCAATTTCCTGGCCAACGCAGACTATCGGGCGGATTATGAGGAGGTCGAGACACTGGGCGCGGCCGCCCGCCGCGACCGGACCGCGGAGCAGGAGCGCATCGGCGTTTACTGGGGTTATGACGGCGTCCAGAACCTGGGTGTACCGCCGCGCCTGTACAACCAGTGCGTGCGCGCCATTATCGCAGGTCGCAACCTGTCGCTCGCCAAAACCGCCGAGCTGTTTGCCCAGGTGAATGTGGCGATGGCGGATTCCGGCATCGATGCCTGGCATTATAAATATGTTTATGATCTGTGGCGGCCGGTGGTCGGCATCCGCGCCGAGGCCGCGCCGGACGGCGATCCGTTCTGGGCACCGCTGGGCGCACCGCAGACCAATGCCAATAACGGACGCTACACCCTGACCCCGCCATTTCCCGCCTACCCATCGGGCCATGCGACATTCGGGGCGGCGGCATTCCAGTCGCTACGGCTGGCGCTGGCAACGGCAGCGGGGCCGATCACCCTCGCCGACGTGCTGGCCGAAGAAACCGGCGGCGCGGCCATCGGCAATGAAGGCTTCGCCTTCGTTTCCGACGAGCTCGACGGGATTTCCCAGGATCCTGACGGGTCGTCGCGCCAGCGGGTGCCGGTCACATTCCCGAGTTTCGCCCGCGCGGTGTGGGAAAATTCGGTAAGCCGCATCTATCTGGGTGTGCACTGGCGGTTCGACGGCATCCCGCACGATGCCAGCCAGAATATCGGCGGCGTGCCGCTGGGCCTTGCCATCGGCGAAGAAGTGCATGGCCTGTTCAACAGCGGGCCATCGGTCGGCGGTATCGTCTAGCGTTGCATCTGATGGCGGGGCGTTGCGTCGATGACGCGGCGCCCCCTTATCCCGGCCCCATCCGCGTCAGAGCCGCGTCCCGGCTGGCGCGCCAGACCCGCAAGGCCTGCCGGGTTTCCGCGACATCATGGACGCGGTGGAGGTGGGCGCCGTGACTGGCAGCCTGATAAGCGAGCGCGATGGAGCCGCCGAGACGGTCGGCAGCTTCGGCTTCATTATCGACCGCGCCGATCATCCGTTTGCGGCTGGCGCCGAACAGCAGCGGCGCACCGAGCGCGTGGAACAGCGACAAGCCGTTGAGCAGCCGCATATTTTCGGCAACCGTCTTGCCAAAGCCGATACCGGGATCGACGATTATCCTGTCCCGCGCGATCCCGGCGGCGACGGCGCGGGCGACGGCGGCATCGAGCCAGTCGAACACGTCGAACAGGACATCGGTATAATGCGCATTGGCATGCGGGTCGCTGGTCTGGCTGGGCGCATGCATCAGCACCACCGGGCAGCCGGCACGAGCGACGATCGCCGCCGAGCGATCGTCATAGCCAAGGCCGGATACGTCATTGACCATCGCGGCGCCGGCAGCGAGTGCAGCGTCCATCACCGCGGCCTTGCGCGTGTCGATGCTGATCGCGACGCCGGCGCGGGCGAGCCGTTCGATGACCGGCACCACCCGTTCGATCTCGTCGCCTTCCCACACCAGTTTTGCGCCGGGCCGCGTCGATTCGCCGCCGATGTCGATAATCGCCGCACCTGCGGCGGCCATGTCCACTCCGGCAGCGACCGCCGCATCGACGCCGCCATGCTTGCCACCATCAGAGAAACTGTCGGGTGTACAGTTGAGAATGCCCATGATCTGAGGTTCGGCGAGCGGAACGGTTCGGGGACCGAGGGCAAGGGCTGCGCGCGGGGCGGCGACGGCGGCGCGCTGGCGGGCAGCCTGAGCAGCAAGAGGTTCGGGCAGGGCAGCGATCCAGTCGCTGAATTGATCGACCGGGACAAGCGTTTCGCGCGCGCGACCATGTGGTTCGCGCACGGCGATCTGCCAGGCGGCGAACCACAGCATGCCGCCGCCGATCCGCTCCACCCGCCCGTCAAGCCCGTGCGGGCGATCGACAAAGCAGGCGGGCTGGCAGTAAATGCGTGCGGCAGGCGACAGGGCGGCGAGTTCGGCGGGGGTCGGGGAATCGGACATGGACGACAGCCTCAGCCAGAGAAAAGGAATTTCGCCCCCTTTTTAATGGAAGCGGGAAGGAGGAAAGGCCATTTTCGACACCGAAAAAAGGGGGGGTGTCGCCTGTCGGATCAGGCCTCGTTCGTCAGCAGCCAGTCCTGCCTGACCGCATCGATCACGCGCAAGCCATCGGCACCGTCGACATGCCAGAAGGTCCAGCCGTTGCACGAAGGTGCGCCCTGCAGTTTCGCGCCGACGCCGTGGATCGAGCCGGTGGCATCGCCGCACAAAAGCGACCCGTCGGCGCGGACATGCGCGGTCCAGCGGCGTTTGGCGTCGGTGAGGATGCTGCCTGCCGGGACCAGTCCGCCCTCGACCAATGTCCCGAAGGCGACGCGGGTGGCGGCCTTTGGCGCCTGCATGGTTTTCAGCGCGCTTTCATCGAGCGGCAGCGCCATCGCGATGCGTTCCTGCGCCACCTCGATATAGACGTCTTCGCGTTCGATGCCGATGAAATGGCGGCCGAGCCGTTTGGCGACCGCGCCGGTGGTGCCGGTGCCGAAGAACGGATCGAGCACCACGTCACCGGGATTGGTCGCGGCGAGCAGCACGCGGTAGAGCAATGCCTCCGGCTTTTGCGTCGGGTGCGCTTTTGTGCCGCCGCGCTTTAGCCGTTCCTGACCGCCGCAGATCGGAATCAGCCAGTCGGAGCGCATCTGCAGTTCGTCGTTGAGGTTCTTCATCGCGCGATAGTTGAACGTGTAGCGCGCGTCTTCGCCCATGCTCGCCCAGATCAGCGTTTCATGCGCGTTGGTGAAGCGGGTGCCCTTGAAATTGGGCATCGGATTGGCCTTGCGCCAGATGACGTCGTTGAGGATCCAATAGCCCTGATCCTGCAGCGCGGCTCCGACGCGGAAGATATTGTGATAGCTGCCGATCACCCAGATCGAACCCTGCGGTTTCAATATGCGCCGCGCCTCCGCCAGCCATGCGTGAGTGAAGCGGTCGTACACGGCAAGACTGTCGAATTTGTCCCAATGGTCATTGACCGCGTCGACCGTGCTGCCGTCGGGCCGGTGGAGATCGCCGCCAAGCTGGAGATTATAGGGCGGATCGGCGAAGATCATGTCGACGCTGGCGGCGGGCAGGTCGCGCATGCGCGCCACGCAATCGCCCTTGAGAATGGTATCGAGCGGCAGGCGGACGGGCGCGACGGCTGATTTCCGCACCGCGATTGTCTCAGCAACACCCATAGACCGCCCCCAAAAGCACAAGGATTCCGGTGTGAATCCCCGACGATGCGGGGTCAAGAGACTTGGTAAACAGGAGGTTTCGCCATTTGGTTAACGCCGAAGGAACGAAGCGAGTCCGACCGCAAGGGAATGCGGACGGGTGCGGGAAACGGACTCAATCCCTTGTGGTGTGGCCGCGAAGACTCACCTTTGAAACATTCGGGTCAGATGCCCGGATCGACGCCTGAAAGCGCGATGGAGCGCTGCCAAAGCTCGGCCGCTTTTCCCGGATCGCGCGCGGTGCGGGTGCTGCTTGCCCTGCCCGAGCGGCCTTTGATTTCGCCCAGCCCCTGAGGCCCGTAATAATCGCCGCCCGCGACCCCGGCAGCGGTGGCGGCCTGCAATGTTGGCCACGTCCCCTGGGCGGCGCTGTTGAAAAACGGGGTCGCCAGCGGCGTCAGCAGGCGCATCGGTGCCGGGAGGTGGCGCGACAATTCGGTCAGGGCACCGCCGGGATGGCAGGCCAGCGCGATCGTCGTGCGGCCCGCGCTGCGCAGTCGCCGGTCAAGTTCGGACATCATGAGGAGATTGGCAAGCTTGCTCATCTGGTAGCGCGGCCAGCGCAGGTAGGAACGGTCCGCGCCAAGATCGCCATAGTCCATGGTGCCGCCCTTGTGCGCTAGGCTGGCGGTCAGTACGATCCGGTCGCTGACATGGCCATGCACCAGCCCGGTAAAGGCAAAGGTGCCGAGATGGTTGACCCCGAATTGCAGTTCAACCCCCTGGGCGGTGCGCGATCTTGGCGGGATCATGACACCGGCGTTATTGATGAGCACGTCGATCCGCGGGCCGCCGAGGACTTCGGCGGCGGCGACGCGCACCTGATCCAGATCGGCGAGATCGAGGCGCACGAAGGCGAGGTCGGCGGACGGGGTTTCAGCGCGGATCGCGGCGATCGCACTCTCGGCCCTCGCGGCATCGCGGCAGGCGAGGATGACTTTGGCTCCGCGCGCTGCCAGCACCCGTGATGTCTCGAAGCCCAGCCCGGCGTTGGCCCCGGTGACGAGGAATGTGCGGCCAGCCTGCCTGCCCACGTCGGCCGAAGTGAAACCGCTCGCCATCGTCATCCTCCCGCTATCCGCTGCATCGCTTTTGCTACCGGCGCGAAGCTGCGGCGGTGCAGCGGGGTTACGCCATGCGATTGCAGGCCGGCCAGATGTTCCGCCGTGCCATAGCCCATGTTGCGCTCCCACCCGTAGCCGGGGTGGTGGAGCGCCGCATCGCGCATCAGCCGGTCACGATGTTGCTTGGCGATGATGCTGGCGGCGGAAATGCACGGTTCCAGCGCGTCGCCGCCGATGATCGCGCGGGCGCGGTACCGCCAGCGCGGCAGGCGATTGCCATCGACGAGGATTTCGCCCTGGTCGATGCCCGGCGCGCCAATGCCAAGCGCATCGACCGCGCGCGCCATCGCCAGCATGGTGGCGTGCAGGATGTTGATCGCGTCAATCTCTGCGGTGTCGGCGATGCCGATGGCCCAGCGACAGCGCGCCTTGATCTGGTCTTCGAGCACGGCGCGGCGGTTGGCGGAGAGTTTCTTGCTGTCGTCGAGCCCTTCAATCCCGCCCTTGCACAGCAGCACCGCCGCGGCGACGACTGGCCCGGCGAGCGGCCCGCGCCCGGCTTCATCGACGCCGACGATCATGGTGGGCCGAACCATAGATTGCGGATCGCATCGGCGCTGCGGCCGCTGTCGTCGTGCCGGGCGAGATGGTCGTAAAAGGCCATGCCGCCGAGCGCATGGCCGAGTGGGCCATTGCCCTGCCCGAGACCCGGCGCTTCATGCAGGGTTGCAGCGACAAAGGCTTCGGCGCGGTCGATGGCGTCGATCAGCGACAGGCCGGTGCCGAGCCCGGTAGCGATGGCGCTGGCCAGCGTGCAGCCGGTGCCGTGCGTGTGGCGGGTGTCGAGGCGCGCCTGCCGGAACCCGAAACTTTCATCGGCGAGGACGAGCAGATCGTGGATGGTCGGGCGCTCATCGCTGGCGAGTTGCGGCAAATGCCCGCCCTTGGCCATCACCGCCGTGCCGCTGCGCCGGGCGAGGATGCGCGCGGCAGCCTCCAGACTGTCGACGCTGTCGATCGCTTCGCCGGTCAGCGCGGCGAGTTCGGGCACATTGGGGGTGACGACATCGGCCTGTGCAATCAGCCGTTCGAACGCGGCGATAGTGGCGGTATCGGCCAGTATCGAGCCGCTGGTAGCGACCATCACCGGATCGAACACGACAGGAACGGGGGCCATGGCGGCGAGCGCATCGGCGACGGCATTGGCGGTTCGGGCGCTGCCGATCATGCCGATCTTTACCGCATCGATACCGATGTCGGACGCGACGGCCGCGATCTGGGCAATCACCATGTCGGTCGGGACGGGGTGGACCGCGTCGACGCCGAGCGTATTTTGTGCAGTGATGGCGGTCACCGCGGTCATCGCGTGGCCACCGAGCATGGTCACGGTCTTGATATCCGCCTGAATACCCGCGCCTCCGCCCGAATCGGACCCGGCAATGATGAGGATGCGGGCGATCACCGGCGGTATTTCCGTGCTGTCGAAGCCGGAAATTTGTCGAGCTGCTGTTTTGCGCGCACTGGACGGTCGACCAGTTCGCCGCCGCAATTCGGGCAGCGGTCGTCGAGCGTTTCGGCGCATTCGGCGCAGAAGGTGCATTCGAACGAACAGATGAAAGCGCCGGGCGCAGCGGCGGGCAAATCGGTGCCGCAGCGTTCGCAATCGGGGCGCATGTCAAGCATCGCGGTTGCCGATCCGGCCGGTCAGCCATGCCCAGATGGCAGCGGCGATGAGAATGGTGAGACCGAGCGTGGCCATGCGTACCGTGTCGAAGCCCTGCCATTCGCCCAGCACGATATCTTTGGCGATTATCCCGCCTGCGATCAGCGCGCCGACCAGCAGGCCCCAGCGGAAGCGGATGGCGAAGGAGGATTTCATGCTGCCACCGCCTTTTCGACGGCCTGGCAGATGCTGTCCACCACCGCCGTGACCATCGCATCATTGTCCCCTTCGGCCATGACGCGGATGACCGGTTCAGTGCCGGACGGGCGGATGACGAGGCGGCCCACGCCGTCAAGCGCGCGTTCGCCATCGGCGATCGCGGCCTTGACGCCGTCAGCATCGAGCGGGGTTTTGCCCCGGGCATAGCGGACGTTCCTGAGCAGTTGCGGCACAGCGTCGAACAGGTGCAGGAATTCGCTGGCGGGTTTGCCGCTGTCGATCAGCGCGGCGAGCAGTTGCAGCGCCGCCATCGTCCCGTCGCCGGTGGTGGCATGATCGGACAAAATCATGTGACCCGATTGTTCGCCGCCGACGTTGAAACCGCCCTGCCGCATCCGTTCGAGGACATGGCGGTCGCCCACCGCGGTACGCTCCAGCGTCAATCCATCGGCGGCCAGCCGCCGTTCGAGGCCGAGGTTCGACATGACCGTAGCGACGATGCCGCCGCCGCGCAGCCGCCCTTGCCTGTTCCACGCCAGACCGAGCGCGGCCATGATCTGGTCGCCATCGACGATCCTGCCATGTTCGTCGACGACGATCAGCCGGTCGGCATCGCCATCCAGCGCGATGCCGATATGCGCGCCGCTGGCGACCACGGTGTCCTGCAGCATTTGCGGGTGGGTCGAGCCGCAATTTTCGTTGATGTTGCGGCCGTTGGGGGTGACGCCGATGGTCACGAGTTCGGCGCCGAGTTCCCAAAGGGCGGTCGGTGCGGTGTTGTAGGCCGCCCCGTTGGCGCAATCGATGACGATTTTGAGCCCGTCGAGCCGGACACTTTCGGGCAGGCTGGCCTTGACCGCGTGGATGTAGCGGCCGCGCGCATCCTCGATCCGGCGAGCGCGGCCGATATCATGTGGCTGGGCGAGCGCGGGGATTTCGTCGAGCAGGGTTTCGATCGCTGCTTCGTCCCGATCCGACAGCTTGTAGCCATCGGGGCCGACTAATTTGATGCCATTGTCCTGATAGGGATTGTGGCTCGCGGAGATCATTACGCCAAGGTCGGCGCGCATCGAGCGGGTCAGCAGCGCGACCGCAGGCGTCGGCGTCGGCCCGACCTGGACGACATCCATGCCCACCGCGGTAAAGCCTGCGACCATCGCATTTTCGAGCATATAGCCCGACAGCCGCGTATCCTTGCCGACCACCACGCGATGTTTGTGCCGCCCGCGCAAAAAATGCGTCCCCGCTGCCATGCCGACGCGCATCGCAACCTCTGCGGTCATCGGTGTGCTGTTGGTCAGCCCCCGGATGCCGTCGGTGCCGAAAAATCGTCTTGCCATCGTTGGTGCGACCCTTTTGCGTTCTGCGGCCCAGAGCGATAGGGCGGCGGCGCGGGGTTGTGAAGCATTGTCAGTGCGGCACTGCTATGCCACTCCGCCGCGAATGACCGATAGCGCCACCATCGCCAGCATCCCGCGCAGCCGGCTCGCCGTCCTGTTCATGGTGATGCTGGTCGCAGCAGCGGGCAATACCGCGATGCAATCGATCCTGCCCGCGCTCGGCACAAAATTGGGTATCGGCGACGTCTGGGTCAGCCTCGCCTTCTCTTGGTCCGCGCTATTGTGGGTGCTGACCGCGCCGAAATGGGCGCGCGCATCGGACAAGCGCGGCAGGAAGGCGCTGATGGCGCTGGGCATCGCCGGCTTCGTCTCGTCGATGCTGCTTTGCGGGCTGGTGCTGTGGGCTGGCCTCGAGGGGGTGATCGGCGCGGGCGTGACATTCGCCTTGTTCGCGCTGTTCCGCAGTCTTTACGGCGGCTTCGGGTCCGCCGCCCCGCCAGCGGTGCAGGCCTATGTCGCGTCGCGCACCGAGGCGGCCGAGCGGACCAAGGCGCTGAGCCTCGTCGCATCCTCGTTCGGGCTGGGCACGGTCATCGGCCCGACGCTTGCGCCGTGGCTGATTCTGCCGGTAGTCGGCCTCGCCGGGCCGTTGTTCGCCTTTGCCGCGATCGGCGTCGCGGTGATGATCGCGCTGCGCCTGTTCCTGCCCGACGATACGCCGCGGTTCGAGGCCAAGGGCGAGGTCGGCTCCTATCCGTCAAGCGGCGGCGGCGCCCCGCAACCGGCGCAGGACGGCGAGGTTTTCGACGCGGAAACAGTGGCTGTCGAGCCGGAACGGATCAGCTGGCTCGATGCGCGGGTGCGCGGCTGGAACATCGCGGGACTTGTCAGCGGCCATGCGCAGGCGATGATGCTGGGTGTCGTCGGGTTCCTGATCCTCGACCGGCTGAACCTGCGCGCGACACCGGATTTGGCGGCGCTGCCCACCGGGCATGTCCTGTGGATCGGCGCGATTGCCACGTTGCTGGCGCAGTGGGGGCTGATCCCGTTGCTGTCGATGGCCCCGCGCACCGCCGTGCTGACCGGATCGACGATCGGCAGCATCGGCGCGATCATTGTCGGGATGGCGGAAACATTGCCGACAATCAGCACCGGGTTCGGCATTGCCATGCTGGGGTTCGGACTGTCGCGGCCCGGCTTTACCGCCGGTGCCAGCCTCGCCGTGCCACGCCGTTTGCAAGGGCAGGTCGCAGGCCAGACCGCATCGATCAACGGCGCGGCCTATATATTGGCGCCGGCCGTGGGCGTTGCCATCTACAGCTGGCGATCCGACATTGCGTTCGATATGGTTGCGGCGATCAGCCTCGCGCTGGCGGTGTGGGGCTGGCGCGGATTGCGCAGTGCGGCTGGAGCGTAGCACAGCGGTGCGACGGCACGACCGGTCGCCTCGCACAAAACCGCGTCGCCCCGCATCACGTGCGGGGCGACCGGGGGGGGCTATGGCGGCTTGCGACGAGATTGC
>JANNMK010000006.1:0-9008 GCA_031397785.1 Sphingomonas sp.
AGCGCGGTTTGCGCGGCGAGATCGGCGGCAAGGCTGGTGCAATAATCGAGAATCGCGGCATCGCCATTGTCCTCGCGCAGCATCGGCACGATGACGATCTGGTGCGGGGCGATGGCGGGCGGGACGCGCAGGCCGTCGTCGTCGCCATGCACCATGATGACTCCGCCGATCATCCGCGTCGATGTACCCCAGCTGGTGGTGTGAGCCAGCGCATGATCGCCGCCCTTGGTCTGGTAGCGAATGCCCGCCGCCTCTGCGAAGCTGGTGCCTAGATAGTGCGAGGTACCGGCCTGCAGCGCCTTGCCGTCCTGCATCATCGCTTCGATACTGAATGTCGCCTCGGCGCCGGGAAAGCGTTCATGCTCCGGCTTTTCACCGGCGATCACCGGCATGGCGAGCACGGTTTCAGCGAATTCGCGGTACATTTCGAGCGCGCGCAGCGTCTCGGCCATTGCATCGTCCCGCGACGCATGGGCGGTATGCCCCTCCTGCCAGAGAAACTCGGTGGTCCTCAGGAACATGCGGGTCCGCATTTCCCAGCGCACGACATTGGCCCATTGATTGACCATCAGCGGCAAGTCACGCCAGCTTTGCACCCAGCGCGCCATCGCCGCGCCGATCACGGTTTCCGATGTCGGCCGGACAATCAGCGGTTCTTCGAGTTTCGCTGCGGGGTCGGGCATCAGCCCGCCCTTGCCATCCCCGATCAGCCGGTGATGAGTGACGACCGCCATTTCTTTTGCAAAACCATCGACATGCTCGGCTTCCTTGGCAAAATAGCTCAACGGAATGAACAGCGGGAAATAGCAATTCTGCACGCCCGCCGCCTTGATGCGGTCATCCATCAGCCGCTGAATGCGTTCCCATATCCCATAACCCCATGGCCGAATGACCATGCAGCCGCGCACCCCGGACTCCTCGGCCATGTCGGCGGCAGCGATAACGTCCTGATACCATGCGGCGAAGTCGGCAGCACGGCTGGTGGCAAGGGCGTGTTTGATGGTCATGGAACGGGGCCAACTTTGCAATGGATCGGCTGTAGTCAGCCCTTGTTTCTGGTCACTTCCGCCCGCAACGCATCAATTTCGGCGCGCAAGGTGGCGATTTCCGCATCCTTGGCGCTGGTTTCGTCGCGGCGCAACGCAGGCGGGCGAAAGGCGGCGGTCGCGGCTTCGAACATCGCCATATTGCGTTTGGCGATTTCGGCGAGCGGATTGCCCGCCAGCGCCCCTTCTATGGCGCTGCGGAATTTCTGCTGATTGGTGCGGAAACTGTCCATCGATGCTTCGAGATAGCCGGGCACCAGCCCCTGCATGCTGTCGCCGTACAGCGTGATCAACTGACGCAGGAACTTGACCGGCAGCATCGTCTGCCCGCGCGATTCCTCCTCCATGATGATCTGGGTCAGGACATTATGGGTGATGTCGTCGTCGCTCTTGGCATCGACCACGCGGAATTCCTGGCCGGTGCGAACCATCGCTGCCAGATCTTCGAGCGTGATGTAGGATGATTTGCGCGTATCATAGAGCCGCCGGTTGGCGTATTTCTTGATCGTCACTACGCCTTCGGGCGCATCGTTACCGCTCACGCGGGAGGAAGTCTTGCCTGCCATGATGCTGCCTATGCTGCCCGTTGCCGAGCCGATTTACGCTGTACTGCGGGATGGCTCGTGGCCGTGTCGACACTCGTGGTAGCAGCAAAGCATTCCGCACTGCAACATGAACTGCAGCACCGCCTGCCGCGCCCGTTGCCCCTGTTTCTCGCCATGGTTCATCGGCTGGCGCAAAGCGATCCGGCGCTGGCCAGAAATGTGCTGCGCGGCGTCGAAAGCTATCGCCTCGCACCACGGCGGCCCGCGCCGGAACGGGCTGTGGCGCTGGCGTGCGGTCGGGCGCGGCTGCTGGCTCACGGTGCGGTAGGCCCGCCGGTCGTGCTCGTCCCGTCGCTGATCAACCCGGCCAGTGTGCTCGATCTCGATAGCGACCGGTCGCTGCTGGGGTATATCGGTGATGCAGGCTACCGCGCGATGCTGCTCGATTGGGGCGTGCCCGGCAGCGATGACAGCGCACAGGATATCGCGGGCCATATCGAACAGCTGCTGCTCCCCCTGCTCGCCACCATCGGAGAGCCGGTTCATCTGGTGGGCTATTGCCTCGGCGGAACGATGGCGCTGGCGGCGGCAGCACTGCGGCCGGTGCGTTCGCTGACAATGCTGGCCACGCCATGGCATTTCGCGCGCTATCCGGCGGATGCCGCCACGGCGCTCGCGGGATTATGGCAACAGCACCGCGATACGGTCGATGCGCTGGGGGTGATGCCGGTCGAACTGTTGCAGACCGCTTTCTGGGGCATCGACCCGGATCGGACATTGGCGAAATATGCGGCATTGGCAGACGGCGCGGCAGACAGGGCAGCGGCAGACGGCTCGGCAGACGGCGCGGCAGACCTCGCTGCCTTCGTCGCGCTGGAGGATTGGGCGAATGACGGGGCCCCGCTGACGGCGGCCGCGGCGCATGACCTGTTCGAGCATTTCATCGCCGCCGACGATCCGGGCGGCGGGCGCTGGCGGGTCGGCGGCATGGCGATTGCCCCTGAACGGCTTACCGCACCGGCGCTGCAGCTGACCGCATGCAACGACCGGATCGCTCCGGCGCCAACCGCATCGGGGGCGATTCGCGCTATCGCCTGCCCGTCGGGGCACGTCGGGATGGTGGTCGGTCGCCGCGCTCGCGCTGGATGCTGGCAACCCCTGCTCGACTGGATCGCATTGCATTAGTTGCGCGTTTGGCCGCCGCCTTGTCAGGAAATTAGGCAGCGTCGGCAAGTCGGTGGTGCGGCGCAGCATCGTCGTTGCCAAACTGCAACACTAGCGACACAAAATTGCGCTTATCGGCGCGGTTTTCGCTGCAACCGCTTGCGGCGCCGCGCCCCATCAGCTTGAACATGCGATTAACACGCCCACCGATGTTCGAGATGGGCCAACAGCGGAGACCCCCATGCGCAAGAGCAACCTTCTGGTTGGCACTACCCTATTCGCCGTCGCCATCGCCATCACCACGCCTGCGCTCGCTCAGGATGCTCCGGCAGCAACCGAACCGGCGTGCGCTGATCAGGACAATAACGGCGTTTGCGATACCGACGAGGCAGGCAGCGGCACGATCGTCGTCACCGGCACGCGCATTGCCCGCCCGACCCTGTCGTCCAGCGTTCCGCTGACCTCGGTCACCACGGAAGACCTCACCGGCACCGGTGAGCTTTCGCTGGGCGATGCGCTCAACGATCTTCCGTCGCTGCGCTCGACCTTCTCGGCAGGCAACAGCTCGCGTTTCATCGGCACTGCCGGGCTGAGCCTGCTCGATCTTCGCGGCCTCGGCACCGACCGCACGCTGGTCCTCGTCAACGGCCGCCGTCACGTCACCTCGACGCCGGGCGATAACGGGTTCGACGTCAACACCGTGCCGATCGATCTGGTCGAACGGATCGACATCGTCACCGGCGGCAACTCTGCCGTTTACGGATCGGACGCCGTCGCGGGTGTCGTCAACTTCGTCCTGCGTGACGATTTCGACGGTTTCAATGTGCGCGGCCAGGCGGGGATTTCCTCGCGCGGCGACCGCGGCAATTATTTCCTCAGCGCAATCTACGGCAAGAATTTTGCGGACGGCCGCGGCAATATCGCGCTGTCGGCGGAATATACCCGCCAGAATGAATTGCTGGCGCGTGACCGTGATGCCCTGACCGGCGCGTTCAGCGGACGCAAGCAGTTTCAGCTGACCGACGCCACGGCGGGTGAGCCTGCGGCTGGCGATGGCATCCCCGATACCACTTTCCTGGCCAACATTCGCAATGCCACCATTTCAGATGGCGGCACGATCGGCGGCATCGGTGGCGGGCGCTTCCTGCGCTTCGGCCCTGATGGCAATATCTTTACCGACATTCCGACCCAGTCCTTTGCGGCGGTCGGATCGGGCCAACAGCAGGGCGGTGAAGGTTCGACCCTGTTCGGCACCGGCAGCCTGCTCGCTGCGGTCGATCGCTATGCCGTCAATCTGTTCGGCCACTTCGAGGTTTCGGAAGGCTTCCGCCCGTTCATCGAAGCGAAGTTCGTTCGCACCTCGGTCTCCGGCGAAGGTCAGGCAAGCTTCTTCACCAGCGTCCCCGGCACGCTCGGCGGCCCTGCCATGCGTTGCGACAACGCATTCCTGAACGCGCAGGCACTGCTGACATTGCAGAGCTTTGGCATCTGCACCAACGTGGCAACCGGCACATTCCCGCTGGCCCGCTTCAACGTCGATCTTGGCGGTCGCGGGTTTGAGGGCGATCGTGATACCTACCGCGTCGTTGCCGGTATCGACGGCAACTTCAATGACGACTGGCGCTATGAACTGGCGGTCAACTATGGCCGGTTCGAAGCTGCCGGACGCAACGACAACAATCTGCTGCTGTTCGATATCAACGGCAATCCTGCGGGCTTCAACGTTGCGGTCGATGCGGTCCGCAACGGCGCTGGGCAGATCGTCTGCCGGGTCAACAATGACGCCATCACAACCAATGATGCGCCTGGCTGTATCCCTATCAACGTGCTCGGTTTCGGTGCGCCAAGCGCGGCCGCCATCGATTATGTCAATGTCGAGGGCACGACCGACGAATTCGCCAGCCAGTTCGTTGCATCGGCATCGCTCAGTGGCGATCTGTCACAGCTGTTCGAATTGCCTGGCGGCCCGATCTCGTTCGCGCTCGGTGCGGAATATCGCGAAGAAAAGGCCAGCGTCGATTTCGATGAACTGACCTCTTCGGGCGGCACCTTTCTCAACGCTCTGCAGGATTTCAACCCGCCCAAGCTGACCGTCAAGGAGCTTTACGGCGAACTCCAGTTCCCGCTGCTCGAAAACTCCCCGCTCGCTCGCGAACTGGTGGTTACACTGGCGGGCCGCGTGTCCGACTATAACAACCGCACTGGCACGGTTTACGCCTACAACATCCAGGGTGTGTATGCGCCCATCGACGATGTCCGTTTCCGCGTTGCCTATGCCACGTCGGTGCGGGCACCGACCCAAGGTGATCTGTTCTCGCCCCAGTCGGAGAATTTCGCGTTCATCGCCGATCCCTGCGACCAGGCAAACATCAATGCCGGTCCGAACCGCGTCGCAAACTGCGCGGCAGCAGGCATTCCGACCACCGCCAATGCCGCGCTCGTTGCGGCCTGCGCAACGTCGTCCTTCCCGGTCGCGCTTGGCTCGCCGTTCATCAACTGCACGGCACGCACCGCCTCGACCGGCTTCGTGTCGGGCGGCAACCCGACCTTGAGCGAGGAAAAGGGCAAGAGTCTGACCGTCGGTGTCGTGTTCGAACCCAACTTCATTCCCGGTCTCAACCTCACCATCGATTATTACGATATCGAAGTAACCAATCTGATCGCGGCTCTCGGCGCGCAACAGATTATCAGCCTGTGCTATGACGATCCGAGCGGCATCAACAATCCGTTCTGCGCCACAATCAACCGCAGTGCAGGTACCGGTTTGTTCAACGAACCGGCGGTGGTTTCGGGCGGCGTCAACTTCGCCAGCCAGGAAACACGCGGGATCGATTTCGACCTCAGCTATCGCCGGTCGTTCGACAATGGTCATCGCCTGGAAATCCGGACGATCGCCACCCGGGTGCTCGATCTCAACAACTTCACCAACCCGTCGCTGCCACAGGCACCGAACCGTCAGCTCAGCGAGCTGGGCGATCCGAAATGGGCCGCCACCTTCTCGCTGCGCTATGATTTCGGTCGCTTCGACATTCTCTATGCAGCGCGGTATATCGGCAAGCAGACCATCGGTGCCTATGAAACGCAGAACCCCTATCGCGGTGTCTGCCCGGTCTCCGGCGTGACGCCGAACACCGGCGGAATCAATGGCGCGGCTGTGCCCTGCACCGCTGGTGCGATTGTCCGGGTTGCACCGAACAATGCCGATGCCTTCCCGCGGATCAACTATCCGGATGTCCTCTATCACGACTTCCGCATCGGTTTCGACGTGGGTGACGAATTCCGCTTCTATGCCGGCATCAACAACATCCTCGACCGGCAGCCACCGCTCGGTCTCCTCGGCACTGCCGGTGGCGATCCGTTCGACAGCTTTGGCCGCAACTTCTTCCTCGGTTTCAACGCCGACTTCTGATCCGGTCGCATACGCATAAACAGGGCCGCCCGAGCGATCGGGCGGCCCTTTTTTGTCCTTCGAAACCGGCCTGACGACGGCGACGATCCCGCCTATGCACCTTGATCTTGCCACCCGTTCATGCTATGTTCTATTGCATGCGTGCTGTTGTGACATTGCAAATTATCGGCTGGCCCGCCGGAAGGCAGACGCCGCCGTCGCGGTCGCTAAAGCGACAAAGGAGACAGTCTCACCCCCTCCATGCGTATACTTTGTCGCTTTACGACGAAATCGGCGACCCTGACACCGTCCGGTCGGCACCAGCCAGACGGTCGCTAGACCCATATCCGGTCGTAACGCGATCCCAGCCCGGTCAGCAGCTCATAGGGCGAAAGACCGGTGGCTGCCGATGCGCGGCTCAGATCATAGTTGATGCTGACCCATTCGCCCTCACCCACCATACAGCCGGCGGGGATCAGCAAGGCGACCAGGTCCATCGACACTCGGCCGATCACCGACAGCGAATGCCCCTCGACCGTCGCCGATCCGACACCGGAAAAGGCACGCAGATAGCCGTCGGCATAGCCCAGGTTGATGATGGCGACACGGCTATCGACCGGGGCGCGCCAGGTCGCATTATAGCCGACGCTGTCGCCCGCCCTGACATCACGGACCTGAAGGATTTCCGCCTGCGGCGTAACCACCGCGTCGATTTTGTCCCGCGCCTCGTGCCGCGCTACACCGCCATAGAGCGCCAGACCGGGCCGGGTAAGATCGAAGGCATAGTCGGCGCCAAGGCAGATCCCGGCGCTGTTGGCGAGGCTGGTGCGGCGCCCAGGCACACGGCTGGCCACGCGGCGAAAAACATCGAGCTGGGCGCGGTTCATCGGGCTGTCTTGGTCGGCACAGGCAAGGTGGCTCATCAGCATATCGATGGCGAGACCGTCGAGCGCGCCCGATACCGCATCTGCCGGCGACAGACCGAGCCGGTTCATACCGGTATCGACCATTACATCGCATGGCCCGCCCCCCGCACTGCGCCAGCGTGCCACTTGCTCGAGCGAGTTGAGTGCCGGGCGGGCGGTGGAGGACAGGGCGAGCGCCATATCGGCAGCCCGCACTCCGTGCAGCACGGACAGCGCTGCATCGGCGATCACCGGCTTCACAGCCGCCGCTTCGGCCCATGTCGCGACAAAGAAATCGCGGCATCCCGCTTCTCGCAGGATCGACACCACCTCGCTTGCCCCCAAGCCATAGCCATTGGCCTTGACTGCGGCTCCACATGCCGCCGTCCCGCTGGCTCGCGCCAGCCAGCGCCAGTTGTCGGTCAGCGCGGTGCGCGACAAGCGCAAGCGCAGGGGAGCTGCGTGTTCCATGCGCTGACTATCGGCGATCCGCTGCGGCTTGCTCCGTTGCGGCAGCTAGTGCGGTGGGCCGCCACCCGGCGAGCGCAGCGCGATAGCTATCCGGCAACTGCCGCACCGGAAACTCGACACCCTCCGCCTGCAATCGAGCCAGCGCCCGCCGTAGGGTCTCGGTTTGCCCGGCAATTGCTGGAGTCCAGTGGGCCTGAAGGATATTGGCGAATGCCCAAGGATAAGCCGCTCCATTGCGCAGCCGGAGCACTTCGGCCAAGCGAACATCATCATCGAGGCAGAAGGCAGCACGTAGCGCGATGCTCGATGATGTCGGAATCGCGGCATTGGCAGCGGGCTGACGTTCAGGTGCCCGATCAAGCGGCCACAGCGCCGCACGCGCTTCGTCGCGACGCCCGAGGTGATGAAGCGCGCACGCCCTTATCCATGCGAACTGCCGACTGCTGCCGTCAACCCGCATCGCATCGCCGCCACCAGCGCGGAAATGGTCGAGCGCCTTGTCGATCGCTGCCAACCCTTCGGCATGGCGGCCGAGTTCGACGAGATAGGCCGCCTTATTGACCGTCGCGTTGGTACGATAATCGAGGTAAATCAGCCGATTGGCCTCCATACGCTCCAGTTCGGCAATCGCCTCGTCAAAACGGCGGTTATTGTAGAGATTCTGGGCACGGCGCAGGCTGTAGGACAGATATTCATATTGCCGTTCATCGCCGAGCCGTCCGTTGACGGGTTGCGGCATGACGCGGGCGAGCAGATCGATTGCCTCGTCATTGCGGCCCACCAGGTCGAGTTCGCGCGTATAGTCGAGAACCGCACGGGCGTCGGCGTCGTTCATCGATTCCATCGTGCCGCGATTGGCGGTGAGCGCGGGTGCCCTACCCCGCCGCCACGCCTCCTCTGCCGCCGCAAAATTGTCGTCGCGCAAAGTGGTGCCGTCCGGGCCGAGGATTGCAGTTATCTGTGGCCACAACGGCTCGAGCCGGCGGTCGGCTAAGACCGCCAGCGCTGTGCCGACATCGAGCTGGTTCGGCGTACCGATAACGTAGCCGTCATAATTCACGGTCATCAGCGCATGGCGGCCATTGATCCGGTCCACACAGGCGTACCGATCAACTCCATCAAGCTGAGCGCGCAGCCCATCAAGACAGCGTCGGGTTGCCGCGCTGCCGGGAGGCGGCGCGGCGCGGGGTGCCTGGGTCATCTGCTTGCGGCTGCTGGGCGGCAGGGGCGGACTTGCTGCGCTTTGCAGAACGAGAACAGCGGGCGCGATGAGTGTGAAGAGCAGCGACATGCCGCTGTCTTGCCGCCTGCCCTGCCCCTAGTCCAGCACCTTACGGTAGGTTTCTGGCAGCCAGATTGCCGACACCGCAAAAGCCATCACCAGCACCCCAACGGTATACCATAGCCCGGCATAGGCATCGCCGGTCGAAACGACGATATATTGCGAGATAAAGGGCAGAAAACCGCCGAAATAGCCGGTGCCGATATG
>JANNMK010000048.1:0-2114 GCA_031397785.1 Sphingomonas sp.
ACAAGTTCGAACCCAAGGCTCCAGCCAACGAATAGCAATGGCGCGACGTAATGCGCAGGGTCGAGCGGAATGATGGTGATAGTCGCAAGCGCGCTGGTCACATCGATCTCACGGCCAGCCAGCAGCAATGCAGCGGTGTAGATCAGGCTTGCAACCCAGAACAGCGGAGCGATGCGGATCAGCCTGTCCAAGGCAAAATCGCCGATACGCCGTTCGGGATGTGCAGCAAGGATCATCGCCATGACGAAGCCGCTGATGACGAAGAACAGATCGACTCCCGATGCACCGAATTCATTGAACGAGAACAGGTTGCCGATCATCGATCCGTGACGGTCGATACCCCGTGCCACCCGATAATCGCTGACATTGATTGCGTGCACCACCACGACCAGCAGCGCGGCAACTCCGCGCAATGCCTGGATGTCGCTCAATCGACCGAAGGGCGGTGTGTGGTCCACACGGCAAGGTTAGACTAAAAACGGTGCTAGCCAGTTAACGCAGTGGAACTGCGGGCTTGACGGGCAGACGCGACGCCAGCCACAGCGTAACGCCGGCGCAAATGATGCACAGTGTTCCGACGATACCGACCAAGTCAGGCCAGTCACCGAATATCGTCATGCCGACGAACAGCGCGACGATGATCTGGACATAGCTGGCCGGAGCAATGGTTGCGGCGGAAGCACGCACCGTGCCGAGGAAAACCAGATAGTGCGCGATACTCGCCGTTACTGCCACGATTGCGCAGCGCAAAATGACGCTCCAGTCGGGCCAAGACACCGCCAGCGCGGCCATGCCGCTATAGTCGCCTGCCACGACGGCAATCAGTTGAAACGGCGCAGCCCAGGCAGCGACCCAGAATTGCGCAGCGAGCGGCGGGAGATCAGCAGCGCTCGCCCGGTTGAGCAGAAAAAAGCCTGCCATCGCCGTTGCGGCGATCAGCGGCATTACCGCCGCCCAGCCGAGCAGTGCGACGTTCGGCCGCAACACGGCGATCACCCCGATGCTGGCAAGCAGCATCGCAAACCAGCTGAGTGTCGGAATCCGTTCACCCAGCAGCAAGGCAGAAAGCAGCGCGATGATCGCCGGGGTAGCGAAGCTGATCGCTGTGGCTTCGGCGAGCGGCATGATGTGGATGGACAGGAAGAAAAGCGCCGACGCGATAGCCAGCAGCAACCCGCGCAGCACCTGCACGCCCATATGCGGTACGGCAAAGCCTGCTGCGCCGCTGCGCCAAAACAGGATGACACCGAGACCGGTTGCGCCGATGGCAAAACGCAAAGCAGCGACTGCTGTACCGGGCCAGGCCCCGCCCATCGATTTGACGACACTGTCGCCGCACGACAATAATGCAAATCCTGCGGTCGCCAGCAACAGGCCGTTGCGCTGGCTGGCGTTCTTTGCCGTCATCGGTGCTGACCCCTTTGGCTTTGCCAATGCGCGGGCATTAAAACCTTGTCAAAGTTTTCACCTTATTCGTGCACCCAACAGTAGCGCTGTTGCATGGCATTTGTCGTGCAAGCCCCGGCGCATGCCAAGGAGTTCGAGCCCCATGAGCGCATTCGGCCGCAAGCCCGGAACGCAGAACGCCCGCCCCGCTTTCGGGGTTGCGCGTCCCATGCAGGGGGGCGGGCCGATGCCGTCGTCAGATGGCGGCAGCCAGTTCCCCCCGCTCGACCCCAGCGCATTGCCGATGGCAGGCGATTCCGGCTCCAACCTGCCAGTCGACGATGCAATGACCCGGCTCAATACACGTATGACGTCGGAACATCTCGACGATCGGCCGCAGGGGTTTGAACAGTCGGTTCACAAGATCAAGGAACAGGTGCTGCCGCGCCTGCTGGAGCGGGTCGACCCCGAAGCGGCGGCGACATTGTCCAAGGACGAGCTGACCGAAGAGTTTCGCCCGATCATCCTCGAGGTGCTCGCCGAGCTCAAGATCACGCTCAACCGGCGCGAGCAATTTGCGCTGGAAAAGGTGCTGGTCGACGAGCTGCTCGGTTTCGGGCCGCTCGAGGAGCTGCTCAACGATGCCGATATCTCGGACATCATGATCAACGGGCCGGATCAGACCTATATCGAAAAGGGCGGCAAGCTGACGCTGTCCGGCGTGGTGT
>JANNMK010000058.1:0-2501 GCA_031397785.1 Sphingomonas sp.
TGGATGACGAAGAAATTGAGCAGCGCGATGGCGGCGGGGGCCAGCATCATCGCGTCACGTCCTTTGGCAACCAGCATATAACGGCCGGACTGCGCCACCCCGACCAAGAGCATCCCGAAATAGACAAGGAAGCCGATGACGCCAAATTCCATCGCGACCGTGATATAATAGCTGTCGATGGTGATCACCCCGGCCAGATTGGTATAGCCCAAAGCCTCGGCCCCCTGGCCGATGCCATGCCCCCATGGTGCCCGGAAAACCTTTGGAATTGCCATCGCCAGCTGGTCTTCGCGCGCCTGCGTGCTGAACGACTGGGCGCCGGTTCCCCAGAACATCGCGCGCAGCCGACCGATGGCGAAAGTCGCTGCGATGAACGCCGCAAGCAGCGCGGGATAAGCAAGAGTGATTGCCGGCCCGAACAGACTGTCGCGGTTTCGATACCAGCGCAGCGAACTCCAGACGAGCATGTAGAGCAGGAATGTCATGAAGAACCCGACCGCGCCCAGCCGCGAATCGGTGTTGACGATCGTCCAGAAAATCAGCGGAAAAGTGAGCGCTGCCGGTATCCGCAGCCACCATTGCCGTGCCGTCATCGCAATATGCAGGACGAACGGCGCGGTGAGCGCCAGAAATTCGGCAAAACCCAGCGCTGTGGTGAATTTGGTCTGCACCCGGTAAATGCCGGTGGCGGCGCGCGATCCGCCGGTCAGGATGCGCTGGACGCTCTCATCCTCGATTTTCAAGAAACTGGGAATGTGGCCGGCCCAGACGATTGAACTTTGCCGCCATTCCTGAACGCCGATCAGACACAGGAATATGACAATTCCCCACAGGATATAGCCGAACCGGTTGGCAGTGCCCTCCTTCGAAAACACATAGGCGGCCACAAAAAAGATGCTCACCCAATACATCAGGGCGACAACGAGCTTATTGGCCGAAATCGCTTTGTCCGGAGAAAATGCTATCGACAAAAAGGCGATCGTCGCAAACAGGACAAGCATTTTCCAGATTGCCGGGACTGCCGAGATTATGGCCTTCATCTCCGCGCGGAACGCCGAGGAGACCGACAGGCATATCAGCAGGATCAGCGCCAGCGGACCGCCGACCAGGCGGATCGCCGTCACCCACGGCAGTCCGGGCAAGGCGATGGCGAGATAGTCGGGCCAGCATAACAGCGCAAAAACAAACACGAAAAACAGTTTTTGCAGCGTGCCTGTCGGTGCTCGGCCACGCTCCGGTAATGCCCAAATCACCATTGCGGCGATAATTGCCAATGGCGAAGTGAATTGGACGATCATGAACCGTCCGAATAGTTGAAACGCCATCGTATAGATCAAAATAAAAAAGAATAAACCGAACATCAATTTCTTGCGATTTCGCTGCAGTACGCTAGCTCCCATATAAGAACCCAGCGTCGGCACTTTACGCTTCGTCGTCCGCCGTCGCCGCAACTTCGGCAACCACGCAAATGGACGCCCCAGCCGGTCAATCACCGTGCCGCTCATGCCATCCCGCCTTGCTCGATCGCGCGATCAGGCCGCACAGCGCCAGCCATCGGTTCGGCAGCCATCGGATTCCCCTGTGCAAAGTGAAAAGCGGAAATATCCCGGTTCACCAAAGTCCCCGGCGCAATCACGCAATCGCTGCCGATACTGATACCAGGCAGAATAATCGCCCGAACCCCGACGATGGTCCGCGCCCCGATCGTCGTATCACAATAAATCCCACGGGTCAGATCGTGTGTCAACACAACCGCTTCCTCGTCGATGATCACATTATCAGCAATATGGACCCCCTTCGGCCACGTCCGGTCGATCAGCGCGGTTGCGGCAATCCAGCTGCTCGGTGCAATATCCATGTGCCAGATCCTGTGACGAACCACGGCCTGCGCCCACTGCCTGAGTGATCGCTTTCTGGCGGTCATAGAGGGTTGAGCGGACATCCCCGGCTTCTATGGGTGTGGCAGAACCGAATCAACCGGCAAGGCGGCAATAAACCATGGTCAAACTGCGATCGCTCAACCAGTTGCGCCATTTGCGGTCGCTGGTTACCGGCCTGCGCCGCCGGTGGCTAATGCGATCGCATGAGATCACCATCGACCGATCTTCGAGCATCTCGCTAAGTGCCCGGCTGGTCGCCGCGCCGGGCGGGCGCATCAGCATCGGTCCAGAGAGTTTGGTCGCATTCAAGACCTTGCTGCTGACGAGCCATGCCGGATTGGGGCATGCCGCACCCATTGTGATAGGTCGCCGCTGCTTTATCGGGGGCGGGGCGACAATCTTGCCCGGGGTCACAGTTGGCGACGGATCGATTGTTGCCGCAGGCGCAGTCGTGTTCAACGATGTTCCCGCACATACTATCATGGCAGGTAACCCGGCCAGAGTAGTCCGAAGCACGATCAAGGTCGGCAAATTCGGCAGACTCGAAGGAGCGGATGACAACAGCCGCAAGATGTGGCGACCGTGACCGGTGAGCGAATTGCAACCGATGCTACTGGACGC
>JANNMK010000073.1:0-2114 GCA_031397785.1 Sphingomonas sp.
CCTCGACGCATGTGCCAGCTCGGCCTGCATTTCCTCAAGCCGGACTTCGGTCGCCTGCCGCCGCGTCAGATCGCGGATGAAGCCGGTGAACACGCGGCTATGCGCGGTTCGCGCCTCACCGACTGACAGCTCCATTGGGAATGTCGATCCGTCACGGCGCTGGCCGATGGCGATGCGCCCGATCCCGATAATCCGCTTTTGGCCGGTCGCCAGATAGCGGAGCAGGTGGCCGCCATGCTGCCGCTTATCGGCCTCGGGCATCAGGATCGTCACATTTTGGCCGATTGCATCGGTTTCATCGAACCCGAACAAATGCTGCGCGGCAGTGCTGAACGATAGGATGATGCCGTCCTCATCGATGACGATCATGGCATCGGGCACGGTCGCCAGAATTGAATGCAGCAATGCCTCGCTGGTGGCACGCGCAGTCAATTCCGTCAAAAGCCATGCTCCCGTCAGGGCTGGATAAGCATTGCCCACCTGCACAACGGTCGCCGCACACCTGTTGTTCCGATCAGTAAATAACAGCCAGGTACCAAATGCATAGGGGTTTATGCGGATGCCGCGCTTTCGGCTGTCGATGTATCACTGCACATTATGCCGACGTGAGGACAAACGGATATGCGCCAGACCATCGACAGCCCTGCCAACTCGGCGATTAAGCATGCCGTCATCCTTTGCCATCCCGATCCACAAAGCTTCAATGGTGCGATTGCCCAAACCTATTGCCACGCGGTTCGCGCCCGGCACCGTGAAGTTGTCGTTCGTGATCTCTACCGTCTCGGGTTCGACCCCGTGCTGACGGCGGCCGAACAACCTTCGTCGGAAGCGTTTGTGCCATCGGCAGATGTCGCTGCAGAACTGGCCGCGCTTGAGGACGCCCAGGTCATTGTCTTCGTCTATCCTATCTGGTTTGGCACGCCGCCCGCGATGATGAAGGGCTATGTCGAGCGCGTCATGGGCGCTGGTTTTGGACATCGGCAGATGCGCGAACGGAAGGGATTTTCGGCCGTCGCAGGCAAGCATCTAATTAGTATTTCCACGTCGGGCAACAGCATCCAGTGGCTTGAGGAACAGGGTGCCTGGCGCTCGCTGCGCACAGTGTTTGATACGTACCTGACCAATGCCTTTTCGATGGCATCGACAGAGCATTTGCATCTGTCCAACATCGTCGCAGGGATGAGCGATCGAGCCGCGCGGGAGCAGCTATTCCTGGTCACACAGTTCGCCAATGCAACCTGCGCCAAATTGCTCATGGATGAGCACAAGCCCGAGGTCTCCGTTGCATGAACCGGCGCGATGTCCTGATCGGCGGCGGCGCGGCAGCCGTCGCGGTCGCGGGGGCGAGCTATGTCAGCATCGCGGGCATGGGTTCGTCAGCCGATTACGAGGCTGGCATGGCCGCAACGCGCACCATATTGCCCATGCGACCGGCAGTGCGCGATCTTATCCGCTACGCAACGCTCGCGGCCAATGGGCATAATGCGCAGCCTTGGCTATTTAGGACCACCGCAAACCGTATCGACATCCTGCCTGATTTTTCCCGTCGAACCCCGGTAGTCGATCCCGATGATCATCATCTCTTTATCAGCCTCGGTTGCGCGGTTGAGAATTTGTCGTTGGCCGCAGCATCGCGCGGTTTGCTGGGCGTGGTGTCGTTCGATGGCGAACGCAACGGGCCGATTGCGTTCCATTACGCAAGCGCAGCACCTGTATCAAATGCCCTGATTACCGCCATCCCCCGCCGACAATCGACCCGCGCCGAATATGACGGTCGCCCGGTCAGCGCAGACAATCTGCGGGCGCTGGCGGCCGTCGCCGCTGTGCCCGGGGTTGACCTCGTGCTGATCACTGACCGGTCGCAGATCAACCGGGTGCTCGACCTGGTGGTTACAGGCAATAGCATTCAGATGTCCGACGCTGCATTCATGCGCGAGCTCAGATCATGGCTGCGCTTCAATCCCCGGCAAGCGGCCGAAATGGGCGACGGCCTCTACAGCGTCGCCAGCGGCAATCCCGCTATGCCGAGCTGGACCGGTCCGCGCGCCTTCGATTGGTTCGTCACGGCACAATCCGAAAACGACAAATATGCCCGGCAATTGCACTCCTCAGCG
>JANNMK010000120.1:0-2908 GCA_031397785.1 Sphingomonas sp.
CCCATTTTGGGCAAACGCGACAAAAGCTTCATCGAGAATCTCGTCGATGAGGGGAATGCTGCGCGCCACGGCAGCCGCATCGGCACCTTCGGCTAGCATCCAGGTTGCCCCCCTGTCCTTGCCGACTAGCTCGATGATGCTGCGCAAGGGTACACCCGTCCACTCGTTCGTGCTCACCAGGCCATGGGTATTCTGGACCGTAAGCCCTGGATTGGCCGTCTTCCAGTTTTCCCAACCGTTGCCGGTGCACTCGATGAAGACGGTGCGGGTCACCGACGGCATGGCGCACAAGAGTGCGACCGTCAGAACCCGAGGCGAGGCCACCATGCCATGGACCAGCAGCCGATGGGTCGCCGGGTTCAGATCGGGCACCCCAGAGTGACTGCGCTCATAGTGCAAGTCTGTTGGCGTGATGACGCCGGAAAGACTCTGCAGCGGCGTCTTCGAGTTAATGGCGTCGGCAACATCGATCGGCCGTTGGCCCGGTCCCGCTTCGGGCAAGCGCGCCAATCTGACAAATTTCGATCGTTCGCTGCGAGCCGACATGAACGCGCCAGGCTCGCGAGGCGGCAAGGCTGCGATGTCCTGACCGACAGCCTTAGCACTGGCGACAAGAGCGGACGCTGCTGCCGAACCGGCGAGAATGGCGCGTCGAGAAAATTGCGGGTCGTCGCTCATCCTACTGTCCCGCCAACGATTGCGGACGCCGCTCCGGATGCCAGGATGCTCGACCCTCCCCCAGCCCGACACGCCAACGGCAGCCCTGCCCTGCGCCGACTGCAAGACACTCATACGCTCGCCGCGGGCTTGTACTGCGAAGCTGAAGATTGCGGTTTATGGCCATCGTCACTCCCCGTGATGTCGACCTGCGTTATCGAGGATGACCATAGTCCAAGGGAGGATGAACCGCCTGTCCACCCGGCTCAACGGCATGACCGGCCGGGTCATTTCGGGTTCCCTGACCAGGCAAGCTTCGGAGCGGGTTGGTCGACAACCGCCCGGCAACTTGACCTTTGATTATCCGGCCGCCGGCGGGCCAATTTCGGTCAAGATGGAAGACGATGACGCAAGGGTGCGGTGCACCGGACATCTCTCTGCAATCTCGGTGATCTTAGCCCGCAAGTCGTTGCCGATATTAGATTCGAGGACGATGCGAACCTTGAACCGGTCGATCCTGCCGCCCTGACCACGCACGCAGGCTGAGCAATCATCGGCGTGGACGCGCTCGTGGCTGACGACGACAACGAAGCTCGGAATTATCAGATGCTTCATCTCGGCGTATAATTTGATCGTCATCGACGTGCATGCGGCTAACGCCGCTCCCAGAAGGTCATAGGGGCTCGGACCGTCTCCTGCCCCGCCGAGCGCAACCGGTTCGTCGGCAATGATCTTGTGCCCGTCGGCAAGAATCTCCTGCTGGAATCGACCTGTACCGGTCGACCGACTGCAGACACCGTGGGGAAGGTCCTTCGAAAAGTAGTCGGTTTGCATGCAAGCATCCCTCTCTGGCGTTCGTCGCTATCGCAGACGAACTGCAGGAGCTCGGCGCTGCTTGGGCCGAGTTTAGCACCTCGCACTGATTGCCACCGCAGCGCTTCGCAATCTAGTCGATCAAAATGCCGACATGGCGCTCGATAGTGCTCGCTAAAGGCTTACTTGCTCCCACCGAGCGAAGAGTCTGCAGTGGTCTGGGCCGGTACCACCTTAGCATCGGAAGGACCAACGGCAGGGCCGGCGCTCATTGCCGTCAGATAGGCAACGATTGCGGGGACATCCTGCTCGGAAATCGGGGCCTTGTAGACATCGCGCATCTTGGCGACTTCGCCTGCCCACTGTTTCGCCGAAAGGGGTGGTTGGTTGAGCGCCATGCTGGCCGAATGGCAAGCCACGCAATTGGCGTTGACCGCGTCAGCATGGGGGCCATCCGGATAGACGGCACTGTCGTCGGGATAGCTGACCGACGTCGAAATCAAGGTAATGTCGCGATCAGTGAGCTGGTATGGCGCGACAGGTGGAAAGGAATCCACGAAAGTTGGATCGGGGAGCGTTCCCGGATTGCCGACGTCAATCAGCGCCAGCAGCGCAGCGCCTACGCCAAGGAGACCGAGAGCGGCAAAGGAAGGCATCTTCATGGCGTTGGTCCTCAACCCATCGTCACGTGCGTTGCTTCGACAACGCCGCGCATGAAGCCACTCGGGTTCCAGTTTGCGACCATGGGCTGAGGCAATCCGGCGCTGTTCGTGCATCGCGCCATCACGGTCAGCGGGCCTTTGGCTGGCGGCCGCACTATGCCGTCGAAGCGGCGAAAACTGTACTTCCCGGCGTCTGGCCCGAGCTTGGCGGGTGACCAGCTTTTTCCACCGTCGATCGAAAGGTCGACCCGTGCCACACCTGTGTCGCCTCCCATGGCGATGCCGCCGACAGGCAGCGCGGGATCGAAAGCGAACGCCCTGTCCTCAGGCAGATTGGTGATCCAGGCTCGCGGGATCATTCGTGAGATAGGCACGCTCGGAAAACCCTTTTCACCTGGGCTGACGTTGGCGAACGGCGTGTCGGGAACCTTGTAGGCGGTGGCCATCCAATAGCCGTCGTCAGGCTTCGCCAGCACCTCGATATCGCTGAGCATCTTGACCCAGTAGGTGGAGTACCAGCCAGGGACGATCAGGCGCAGCGGAAAGCCGTTGAGCATGGGCAGCTGCTCGCCATTCATGGCCAAGGCGATCATCACTTCCCCATCCAGCGCATGATAGATCGACAGCGACTTTGCAAAATCCGGCGCGTCGGCGACGACGGGCTGATCGAGACCCGAGAAGCGGACTGCCAACGACCCACCTTTGATGCCGGCTCTTTGGAGAACGTCCCGCAAGCGGACGCCAAGCCATTTCGCATTGCCCATGGCGCCATGTCC
>JANNMK010000234.1:0-2055 GCA_031397785.1 Sphingomonas sp.
TGCAGGCGGCGCTGACCATCGAGGGCGAGATTTCCAACTGGGACATCACCTATGCGGGGGCCTATCTCGACCGCAAGACAGCCGCGTCGAACGATTATGTCGATTATGCCGAGGCCTATGATTCGCTCTATTCGTCGGTCGGCGGAGTGGCCGGCTATTTCTATTTTCAGAATGCGGCGGGCAACACGATCAGTTCGCGCCAGCAGGTGATCGGCAGCGACCATTTCCGCAAGCTGAGCCAGGAATTGCGGGTCGCATCGCCGCAGGACGCGCGATTCCGGGTGGTTGCCGGGCTATTCTACCAGCGGCAGAGCAACGAGATTTTCCAGGATTATCAGGTCGCCAACCTGGCCCCGCAGCTGTCGGTCAATGGCCTTGCCGGGACATTGTGGCTGACCAACCAGAAGCGCGTCGACCGCGATTATGCGGCATTCGGCGAAGCGACGTTCGACATTACCGAGACGCTGACGCTGACTGCGGGCGGCCGGGTGTATAAATATGACAATGACCTGATAGGCTTTTTTGGCTTTGGTCGCGACCCCGCCTTCATTCAGGGCGCGGCAGGCAATCCGCCGCCCAACGCCGCAGGCAGCAGCCGTACAGGCGTGGCGGGATGTTTCACCACCAGCGGGGTGCGGTTGCGCGATGCCCAGCTGGCGGGCCAGGCCAATACGACCCTGCTGCCCGCCGCAGTGGCGGGCGGGCCATGCACCAACCTCGCCAATTTCGAAAATGGCCGGCTGGTACCGGTGCGTACGCAGGATGAGGGCTTTACCCACCGCGTCAATCTGAACTGGGATGTGACCGACGATGTGCTGGTCTATGCGACATGGTCGCGCGGCTTCCGCCCCGGCGGGATCAACCGGCGGGCCGATGTCGCGGCCTATGACGCCGATTTCCTGACCAATTACGAGATCGGCTGGAAGACGACGCTGGGCGGCAATGTGCGGCTCAACGGCGCAATCTATCAACAGCAGTGGAAGGAATTCCAGTTTTCGTTCCTAGGGCCCAACAGCTTTACCGTCATCAACAATGGCCCGGACGCGCGGATACGCGGCGTGGAGGCGGACGTCAGCTATTCAGCCAACGGGCTGAACCTGACGGCTGGCGCATCCTATACCGATGCGGTGACGCGGCAGAATCTGTGCGCGATAGCCGACCCGACCTATGCCTGTACCGGCCCCGACAATTTCATCTCCGCGCCCGCGGGCACGCGGTTGCCGATCACGCCGAAGTTCAAGGGCAATCTGACCGCGCGCTACAGTTTCGAGCTGGGCGACACTCGCGCGCATGTGCAGGGCGTGGTGGCGCACCAGAGCAGCGCGGCGTCGGACATCCGCACCGCGATCGTCCAGACGGGGACCGGCAATGTGGTCAACCCGGCGGCGCTGCAGGGGCGGCTGGCGAGTTACACCACCGCCGGTTTTTCCATCGGCCTCGATTGGCAAAGCTGGACGTTCGAGGCATTTGTGGCGAACGCGTTCGACGAGCGGGCACAATTGTCCCGCTACCAGCAGTGCGGCAATTGTTCGCAGCGGCCCTATATCGTTGCCAATACGCCGCGCACGCTAGGGCTGCGGGTCGGGACACGGTTCTAGCCGCAACCGGTCTGGCAGCAGCCGGTCTGGCAGCAGCCGGTCCGGCGCCATTCGGCCTGCCGCAAAACTGCCTCCGTTCCGGAGAAAAAATGGCTCCGCTTTAGCTTGGCCTTCACCATTGTCGCGGCAGGAGCTGTGGCATGGGTATCGAGCGGTTCGACAGGAGCGGGCACACGCGTCATCGCGGCGATGCCATCCTGCGCGAACCGGGCGCCGCCGGAGCGAAGAACATGCCGAGATCGCACTGGCGAGGATCCAGCCCCGAACCGATCCGCTTTACTTTTCCGCAGCACAAGCGCCGGGCGATAGACTGGGGCACGACCCGGCTGGCCGTGCTGGCGATGGCATTGGTGTTTCTGGCTACCCTGCTGGTGCTGCAATCGGGCAAATTTGCGTTTGGCGATGAAACCGACACCGCCGACACCACCGCCGATGACACTGGCTGGATGCGGTCGGC
>JANNMK010000266.1:0-8380 GCA_031397785.1 Sphingomonas sp.
ATCGAGAATCCAATCCATGAGCGTGTTGTCCCAATCGTCCCCACCCAGGTGCGTGTCGCCATTGGTCGCTTTCACCTCGAAGACGCCGTCGCCGATCTCCAGGATCGAGATGTCGAACGTGCCGCCGCCAAGGTCGTAGACCGCGATCGTCTTGTTCTCGGTCTTGTCGAGGCCATAGGCGAGCGCCGCTGCCGTCGGCTCGTTGATGATGCGCAGCACTTCGAGACCGGCAATCTGGCCGGCATCCTTGGTCGCCTGACGCTGGGCGTCGTTGAAATAGGCGGGAACGGTGATCACTGCCTGCGTCACTGTCTCACCCAGATAGGCCTCGGCAGTTTCCTTCATTTTCTGGAGGATGAAGGCGGAAATCTGCGAGGGGCTATAGTCGTCGCCGCCCGCCTTGACCCACGCATCGCCGTTCTTGCCCTTGGCGATGCTGTAGGGAACGAGGCCCATGTCCTTCTTGGTCATGGGATCGTCGAACCGGCGACCGATCAGCCGCTTGACCGCATAGATGGTGTTATCGGGGTTGGTCACCGCCTGGCGCTTGGCCGGCTGGCCGATCAGGCGTTCGCCATCCTTGGTAAAGGCGACGACAGACGGCGTGGTGCGCGCGCCTTCCGCATTTTCGATCACCTTGGGGCTGCCGCCTTCCATCACTGCGACGCAGCTGTTGGTGGTGCCCAGATCGATACCGATAACTTTAGCCATATTTGCCCTCTGACGTTTTGAAAATGGTTCAAAGCGGGGGCGAGCCGTCCTCTGCCGTTGCGGGCAGGGCGACGCATCCCCCCGATGCTCAGGCTGGGATATAGGAAGGGGAATGCGTGCGACAAGAGCAGCGGGACGATAGCGCAACGATAGCAGGGCGACATCGGCCGGTGCCGGACGGCCTGTGCCGCATCGGCAGCGCGACGGTTGGCAGAGTGATGGGCTGGCGCTATCCCGGCACATATCATCAACCGGAGCATCCCCCCGTGACCCTACGCTATGTTATCCTGCCGTGCTGCATCGCTGCGCTGGTGTCGCTTTCCGCCTGCGACTGGTTTTTAGCATCGCAGCCCGAGGTCGAGGAAACAGCCGGCGGCGCATTGGCCGTGTCGAACCCGAGCGTCCGGCTCAACGCCAACCCTGCGGCGCCTTCCGCTGCCTATTTCACGCTGACCGGCGGCCGTGACGATCAGGTGCTGACCAGCGTATCCTCACCCCAGATCGAGCGCGCCGAGCTGCATGAAAGCAAGATGGAAAGCGGCATGATGAGCATGGCCGCGCTGACCGAGGTGCCGGTGCCCGCTGACGGCACGGTCGAGTTCAGGCAGGGCGGCAAGCATGTCATGCTGTTCGGCATCAGCGATGCAGCGCGCGCCGCCGGGCGGCTGACCCTGACGCTGGCATTCCGCGATGGGCAGACATTGCCGGTGGAGGTGCGTTTTCCGGCGCAGGGAGCCGCGCCTTTGCCCAAAGGCGATCCGTCGGTGGTTGTTGCACCGTCACCGCCGGTCCCAATCAAACCGAAACTTGCCCCGACTGTTCAACCCGACAACCCCGCCGATCTGCCGGACGTGCCAACGCCTGCCGCGCCGCCCGAATCCAAAGCCGACGAGCACGCGGGCCACTGATGGCGGGTTACAGCCGCACGCTGACCGCCGCCGAACGCGCGCTGGCCGAGAGCGTGTTCGGCGACGCCATAGATTATGACGCAGTGACGCTGCTTCATCGCAAATGGGCGTTTTTTCAGCCGCGCCGTACGGTGATGGCGCCGATGGGGCACCTCCATTTCAACCCTGCAGGCGATGTCTATTGCGACGATTTCTGCGTCCAGCCGATCGACCGGCAGGCACTATTCATCCACGAGATGGTCCATATCTGGCAGGCACAGACGCGCGGCCGCTGGTATTTGGTGCTGATGCGCCACCCGCTGTGCCGCTATACCTATACGCTCAAGCCCGGCTGGCCGCTGGAGCGATACGGCATCGAACAGCAGGCCGAAATCGTCCGGCATTATTTCCTGCTGAGGGCAGGGCGGATTGTGGCGGGCGCGCCGGGACTGGCGGCGTATCGCGCCGTGTTGCCGGACGAGTGGGGTGCGAAAGGTTGAGTGACTTCGAATTTGTCTTCATTCTCTACAGCCTGCTGCTCGGCCTATCCATGGTCGAACTGCTTGGCGGCCTGGGCCGTGCTCTGGAAGCCAGATTTACCGCAGAAGCTAACCGTGGCACGTTCTCGCTTGGCTGGCTGACGCCGCTGCTGGCGGTATTCGTGATGCTCGATCTGCTCTCCTTCTGGTCGGCGGCTTGGACAGTGCGGGAGAGTATATCCGTCTCCGGGCGGACCTTGATGGGCGTGGCGGTATTCGCCAGCCTCTATTTTCTTGCTGCCCGCCTGGTTTTCCCGTCTCGCCCAGAGCAATTTACGGACCTCGACACGCACTATTTCAGAGTACGCCGAATAATTCTGTCGATTCTGCTTGTTTTACTTTGTGCCCAATTGGCATTCTACGCGACGCATCCCGTCCTGATCCTCACATTTGCGCGCCCGGCAGTGTGGATCCTGACCATCGTCCTGATCGGTCTGATGCTGGCGGGCATGGCCGTCAAAGGCAATCGATGGAATATCATCATAATGACGCTTCTGATCGCGCGCTATGTCGTCATCTATCTGTTGTAACAGCCGGCGCGGGCGGGACGAAATGACAAGGCTGGCCGCTGGAGCGCCATGGTATTGAGCAGCGAGCGGAGGTGTGCGGCCTTACCTGCTGCGGCGTATTAGGCGGCCCTGCTGGTAACCTCATGGCAAATAATAAAGGCTATACGTTCTCGAATGAATGCTCCAACTCAGATCACCAAAGAACTCACTATCGATGATGTTCACATACTTCGCAGCAAACTGATCGATAAAGCGGCCGCTTTCGAGATTGAACTACACCGTGTTGCAGCAAAGGCAGGCATAAAGCTCGCGTCCAAAGCATCCCTGGGCCAGCGAATTGATGCGTTACAAGAAGCCCTTCAAGCAAAAGCTCAACTTGACAAGCATGACAAGCGCATCGCATCGATTATAGGGGAGGCTGATCCGCTGATGGCTCTGCGCAATGAACTTGCGCACGGCGTCATGCAATTGGCCATAATCGATGGAAACATGCAAATCTTGGTCAGAAATGCGAATCGTGCTCTCGAACCCGTTCGATTTTATGCGCACTTAAGCAAGGAAGATTTCACGGCCGCAGTGCGCAGTTTTGCTGGTTTGGCAAACCGCCTCAGGCAGATTGTCGAGATGAAATCGGCCTAACCCGCCCGCGCCACGCCGACCAAGGCCGGGCGTAGCAGCCGGTCCTTGATCTGATATCCCGGCTGGATTTCCTGAACGATCGTGCCTGGTGCTTCGTCGCTAGGGATTTCCATCATTGCCTGATGCAAATTGGGTTCCATCGGCAGGCCCATCGCGGCGATACGCGTGATGCCATTGCGCTCGAACACGGCGGCGAGTTCGCGCCCCGTTGCTTCGAGGCCGACGACCAGACCCTTCCACGCCTCATCCTCTCGCGCTGCGACGGGAATCGCGTCGAGCGCACGGCCGACATTGTCAGCAACCGACAGAATGTCGCGGGCAAAGCGTGTCGCGGCATAGGCGTGGGCGTCCGCCACTTCCTTTTCGGCGCGGCGGCGGACATTCTGGACATCGGCCTTGGCATAGAGCGTCTCGGCATGGGCGGCAGCCAATTGCTCTTCCAATGCGGCGATGCGCGCTGCCGCTTCGGCATTCGCTTCATCGGCCGCAGCGGCGATTGCTTCGGCGGCGGCTTCGTTGGCGATGGTATCGGCGTCAGTCTTGCTCGTCTCGGTCACGTCTATTGTATCGCTTTCTCTGCTATTCATCGAATCGGCGTCATGTCCCACGCGCTGTCACCGCATAAGCTTCGACAGTGTCTGCGCGGTGAAATCCACCATCGGCACAATCCGCGCATAGTTTAATCTGGTCGGGCCGATAACCCCTACCACGCCGATCACCCGGCCATCGGCCCCGCGCCACGGGGCGGCGATGACCGACGACCCCGAGAGCGCGAACAGCTTGTTTTCCGATCCGATGAAGATGCGGGTTGCCGCGCCTTCCCCGGCGGAGGCCAGCAATTGGGAAATCTCCTGCTTGGTTTCAAGCTCGTCGAGCAATTGCCGCACCCGTTCGATGTCGCCGCTGGCGCTTTCATCGATCAGATTGGCCTGGCCGCGCACGATCAGCACCGGACGCTCGCTGCCATCGGCGCTCCACACCGCCAGTCCTTGTGCGACCAGCCGGGCGGCGGCGCGGTCCATCGCGATCCTGCTGTTCGCCATATCGGCGCGCAGCCGCGCCTGCGCCTGCGCCAGGGTCATGCCGGACAGGGTGGCGGTGATGTAATTGCCTGCCTCGACCAGCGCGCTGGCGGGCAGTCCGCGCGGCAGATCGACGACGCGATTCTCGATGCTGCCATCGCTCGCCACCAGCACGACCAGCGCCTGCACGTCGTTCAGTGGCACGAATGCGACCTGTTTGAGCACCCGTTCCTGCCCCGGCACCATGATGAGGCCAGCGCAGGCGGACAAGCCGGACAGCGCAGCGGTGGCGCTGGCCAGCGCGCTTTCGACCGGCCCGGCTGCCCCGCCCGACAGACTTGCCTCGATCTGCGCGCAGTCTTCCCGCGATGGCTCGGCCACCTGCATCATGCCATCGACGAACAGTCGCAATCCCTGCTCGGTCGGCACCCGCCCTGCGCTGGTGTGCGGCGCGGCGAGCAGGCCGGCCTCTTCCAGATCCTGCATGACGTTGCGGATAGACGCGGGCGACAGGTTGATCGCGCCATGCCGGGCGATCGTCCGTGATCCCACCGGTTGCCCGTCAGCCAGATAGGCATCGACCACGAGCTGGAAAATCGAGCGCGCGCGATCATTAATGTCGGTGACGGGAGAGGGCGGCATGATGAAGCCGATGTAGCGATGCGCCTGTTTTCCTCAAGTCCCGTATAGCCCTTGGGCGCATCGCCCGCTATCGCCCGCGCTTGTCAGCCTATGGAGAAAAATTATGCGCCCATCCGGCCGCGCCGCAGACGCGATGCGCACCATCACCGTCGAAACCGCCTTTACCCGCCATGCGGAGGGCAGCGTGCTGATCGGCTTTGGCGATACCAAGGTGCTGGCCACCGCCTCTGTCGAGGAAAAAGTGCCCGGCTGGATGCGCGGTAAAGGCGCAGGCTGGGTTACGGCCGAATATGGCATGCTGCCGCGCGCCACCCACACCCGCGGCTCACGCGAAGCAGCCAAGGGCAAGCAATCAGGCAGAACACAAGAAATTCAGCGGCTTATCGGGCGCAGTTTACGCAGCGTGACCGATATGAAGAAGCTGGGTGAGCGGCAGATCGTGCTCGATTGCGATGTCATACAGGCCGATGGCGGCACCCGCACCGCTTCGATTTCCGGCGCGTGGATCGCGCTCCGCCTCGCCATCGACGGGTTGATGGCGAAAAAACTGATCGCCGACGATCCGCTGACCGGGCAGGTCGCTGGCATCAGCTGCGGCATTTACCAGGGTACGCCGGTGCTCGACCTCGATTATGACGAGGACAGCAATGCCGAGGCCGACGCCAATTTTGTGCTGCTCGGCGACGGACGGCTCGCCGAAGTGCAGGCGACCGCCGAAGGTGCGCCGTTCGACGAGGAAGCGCTGCTTCGTCTGCTGCGCCTCGCCCGCATCGGCTGCGACGATATTTTTGCAGCACAGCGGGCGGCGACGGGACGGTAGAGCATGGCTCGCAAGCTCACTCCCGGCAAACTCGTGCTCGCCAGCCACAACAAGGGCAAGCTGCGCGAGATCGCGGCGCTCATTGCCCCCTATGGCATGGAGGCGATCAGCGCCGCCGACCTCGGCCTGCCCGAACCCGAAGAAACCGGCACGACCTTTGCCGAAAACGCGCTGATCAAGGCGCGCAGCGCGGCGACGAGCGGTCATGTCGCGCTGTCCGACGACAGCGGTCTCGAAGTTGCGGCATTGGGCGGTCGCCCGGGCGTCTACACCGCCGACTGGGCGGAACGTCAGTGGTTCGAAGGGGAGGCGGGCAAAGCGTGGGCGGGCCGCGACTGGTATATGGCGATGGGTAAGGTCGAAGGAATGCTCGTCGAGCAGGGGCTGGCCGTGGACCGTTCCGCCAGTTTCGTGTGCACCCTTGCTCTCGTGTGGCCGGATGGCGAGGAGCTGGTGGTCGAGGGCAGGGCGCACGGCTCGCTGACCTGGCCCCCGCGCGGCACGCTGGGCTTCGGCTACGACCCGGTGTTCGTGCCAGCAGGCGCCACGCAAACCTACGCCGAAATCGATCCGGCCGAAAAACACGCCATCAGCCACCGGGCGGATGCGTTCGCCAAACTTGTAGCGGCGGTATTCTGAATTGAACACAGGTGTCGCCCTCTACATCCACTGGCCGTTCTGCATCTCGAAATGCCCCTATTGCGACTTCAACAGCCATGTCCGCGCCGGCGTCGATCAAGCAGCGTGGCGCGCGGCCTTGCTGGCCGATATGGCGCATGAGGCAGAGCTGACCGCCGGGCGGAAAATCTCCTCGATCTTTTTCGGCGGCGGCACGCCCAGTCTGATGCCGCCCGCGACCGTCGCCGCGCTGATTGCCGCGACCGACCGACTATGGGGCCTTGCCGACGATGTCGAAATCACGCTGGAGGCCAACCCCAATTCGGTCGAGGTCGCCAATTTTGCTGTGCTGGCGGCGGCGGGTGTCAATCGTGTTTCATTGGGAATACAGGCACTTGACACAACAACATTGCAGTTCCTGGGAAGGGCGCATGGCGTCGATGAAGGGTTGCGCGCCATAGCCACTGCCCAGGCGCATTTCGGCCGCGTGAGTTTCGATCTCATCACGGCGCGGCCCGGCCAGACATTGGCGCAATGGGAGGCCGAGATGGCGCGGGCGCTCAGCCTCGGCACTGGCCATCTCTCGCTCTATCAGCTGACCATCGAACCCGGCACGCGCTTCGAGACGCTGCACCGGAAGGGCGAGCTGGTGCTGCCCGACGAGGATCTGTCAGCCGATCTGTTCGCTGCCACTGCCGCCATCGCAGCAACGGCAGGACTGCCGGCTTATGAAATCAGCAATCATGCACGGCCGGGTGAGGAGAGCCGCCACAATCTGACCTACTGGCGCTATGGCGATTATGTGGGCATCGGGCCGGGATCGCACGGCCGCAGGGGCGGCGTTGCGACCGAACGGCACCGCAAGCCCGAAAACTGGCTGAACGCGGTCGCGGGGCAGGGCCATGGCATCAAGGCGGAGCGCGTGCTGACGCCCGCAACCCGCGCAGTGGAGGCGCTGCTGATGGGGCTACGGCTCGCCGAGGGCGTCGATCTGGCTTATATTTCTGCGATCAGCGGCATTGCGCAGAGCGAGCTGGTCGATGTGCGCGCAGCCGAGCGGTTGGCGGCGCTGGGCATGGTCGCGCTCGACGGCGACCGGCTGACCGTGCTGCCGTCCGGCATGCTGCTGCTCGATGCGATCCTGCCGCAGGTGGTGGCGGTGTCCTGACTTTTCCGTTGCTGCAAGCAGGCGGCGGGTTTGCGTTGCCGACAGCGTGTCCCCCGCCTATTCCGACGTCATGACACCCGCCGCTCCGCTCCACCCGATCGCCGCTGCATGGCGCGACCGTCTGGCGCTCGAACAGCGGCGCTCGCTTCATACGGTGCGCGCTTATGCGGCCACTGCCCAGCGATTGTGCGATTTCCTCGCTGCCTATCATGGTCAGACTGTCGATGCCGCGATGCTTGCCGCGCTTGCCCCTGTCGATCTGCGCGCGTTTTTGGCCGACCGGCGCGGCGATGGCCTGGGCAATGCCTCTGCCGCCCGGGAAATGTCGGCGGTGCGCGCTTTCCTCAAATTCGTCGGCGGCGATGGCGCGAGGATCGCTGCGGTGCGTGGCCCGCGGGTCAAACGCGGGCTGCCGCGTCCGGTGTCGCCAGACGAAGTGATGGCGCTGGCGGATGATGTGGCGGATAGCGCGCGGCTGCCGTGGCAGGGCGCCCGCGATCTGGCGCTGCTGCTGCTGCTTTATGGCGCCGGATTGCGCATCGGCGAGGCGCTGGCGCTCGATGGCAGCGCGCTGTCGGCCGGCGACGTGCTGCGCGTCACCGGCAAGCGCGGCAAGACCCGTGTCGTGCCCCTGCTGCCCCAGGTTCGCGATGCGCTCGCCGACTATGCCGCGCTCGCGCCTTTCGCGCTGGCCAGGGACCAGCCCTTGTTCCGCGGCGCGCGCGGCGGCCCGCTCAATGCGGCGCTGGTCCGGCGCAGTGTGCAGGCAGCGCGGGCCCGGCTCGGCCTGTCGGACCGCACCACGCCGCATGCGCTGCGCCACAG
>JANNMK010000280.1:0-12714 GCA_031397785.1 Sphingomonas sp.
CACTCTCCCGCCTGATCGGCTATCTGGCTCCTACGAAAGCGGCTGCCTGATCCCCTCGCCCCTTCAGGGGAGAGGGTCAGGGAGAGGGAGAGGGAGAAAAATATGCCCGACCACGCCACCTCCGATTCCCCCGTCGTCCAAACCCAGCTCGACCGGCTCGCCCGCCTCTCCCCTGGCCGCGATACCCTCGGTCTGGAACGCATCACGGCGCTGCTCGCCCGGCTCGGCAATCCCCACCATCGCCTGCCGCCGGTGTTCCATGTCGCCGGCACCAATGGCAAGGGATCGACCTGCGCCGTCCTGCGCGCCGCGCTCGAAGCCGACGGGCAGCGCGTCCACGTCTATGCCAGCCCGCATCTGGTGCGCTTCAACGAACGCATCCGCCTCACCGGCACGCTGATCGATGATGCCACTCTCGCCCACTATCTCGCCCAGACGCTCGATCGCGCCGATGGCCTCGACGCCAGCTTTTTCGAAATCACCACCGCCGCCGCCTTCCTCGCCTTCGTCGAACATCCCGCCGACGCCGCAATCGTCGAAGTGGGCCTTGGCGGCCGCCTCGATGCCACCAATGTCATCGGTCACCCCGCTGCCTGCGGCATCGCCCAGTTGGGCGTCGATCATGAAGCGTTTCTGGGGTCCGATCCGGTCGGCATCGCATATGAAAAGGCCGGCATCGCGCGGCCCGGTCGCCCGCTCGTCACGCTCGCCTACCCCGCCGATGTCCGCGATGCCGTCACCGCCCATGCCGCTGCGGTCGGCGCGCCGCTATATCGCGAATCGCGCGAATGGAGCTATGCCTGGCTCGGCGACACGCTGAAAATCGCCATCGACGATTCAACCATCGATGCGCAGGCTCCGGCACTGCCCGGCGTGCATCAGGCCGCCAATGCCGCGCTCGCCATCGCCATGCTGATGGCGCAAAAACTGGTGCCGGTCGGCCGCGCCGCGCTGGCGCTCGCGCCTGCCCGCGCCACCTGGCCGGCCCGCCTGCAACGCCTCGCGCCGGGTCCGCTGCGCAACCTGTTGCCAGCCGGCAGCACGCTGTGGCTCGATGGCGGCCATAATCCCGCCGCCGCCGGGGCTATCGCCGCGCATTTCCAGAACGGCCCGCCGCTCGACGTCATCATCGGCCTGCTAGAAAACAAGGACGCCGCCGCCTTCATCCGCACCATCGCGCCTGTCACCCGCAGCCTGATCGGCATTCCCGTTCCCGGCCACGATCACCACGCACCGGGCAAACTCGCCGCACTCGCGCTCGCAGCCGGCATCGCCAGCGCCCGGCCGATGACCGATCTTACCAGCGCCATCCACGCGCTGCGCCTTGCCGACCCGGCCCGTCAGACCCCGGCCGATGCCGCAATCTTCGGCTCGCTCTACCTTGCGGGAACCGCGCTGAAGCTGAACGGCCAGCTGCCGGATTGAGGCCCGGCTATTCCGCAACCGCCCGATCAGGCCCGTTCTGCCGCTGCCCCGCCGTGCCGACCGAGGAATCGACCAGTCCGCTGCGCATCATCAGCCAGAACAGGATGATGCCGGGCAGCGCCGCCGCCGTGGTGAACAGGTAGAAATCGACATTGCCGAATTCCTCCATCATCGCGCCTGCGGTCGTCCCGGTCAGAAACCGCCCGACAATGCTGGTCGCCGAACTGATCAGCGCATAATGGGCGGCAGTGAAACGAAGGTCGCACAGCGCCGAGAAATAGGCGACCAGCACCACCCCGCCGATGCCGCTCGCGACATTCTCGAACGTGATCGCGGCAGCCAGCCCGATATTGCTCTGCCCCGCCGCGGCCAGCATCGCGAAACTCAGGTTGGATACCGCCATCAACACCAGACTGAGCAGCACGGATCGCTTCAGCCCCATTCGCGCGTACAGCACGCCGCCGATGAAAATGCCGATCAGAAACGCCCAGAAGCCTATGCCGACATCGTAGATGGCGATTTCGTCATTGGTGAACCCGAGGTCCTCGAGCAGCAACCTGAGCGTCAGATTGGCCAGCGTGTCGCCAATCTTGTGGAGCAGGATGAACAACAGCACCAGCCATGCACCATGACGGCTGAAAAACTCGGTAAACGGCCCGATGATCCCTTGGACCAGCCCGACCCCGCCAGCCTTTTTCACCGCATCGCGGTAGCGTTCGGGTTCACCCAGCCACAGCACCGCAATCACGGCGGGCAATGCCAGCACGGCGCACGTCGCATAAGCCGCATCCCAGCCATAGCGCGCCGCCACCACCAGCGCGAGCGCGCCCGCTCCGGCCGACCCCAGCCGCCAGCCATATTGGCTCATCCCCGCACCGACGCCCAGCTGGTCGGGGCGCAGCACCTCTATGCGATAGGCGTCGATCACGATGTCGAACGTCGCCCCGGCAAAACCGACCAGCACCGCGCCCACCGCCATCTCGAACAGCGCAGCGAATTCGCCGTTCTGGCCCAGCCCGAACCACAGCATCGCCTGCCCGACGGGTGATCGTCCCACCGCCTGCGGATCGACCAGCCCCAGGTTGATCACCGCTAGCACCACCAGCATCGCTGCCACCAGCATCCACGACACCCGCTGCCCGAACCGGCCGATCAGCGGCAATCGCACGGCATCGACAGCCCACGCCCAAAAGGGTTTCAGATTGTAGACAAGGAACGCCAGGCTGAAGGCGGTGACCGACGATTTCGAAAATCCGTCCTGCGCCAGCCGGGTGGTCAGCGTCGCGGCGATCATCGCAAAAGGAAAACCGGACGATATGCCCAGCAGCAGCGCCGCAACCGGTCCGCGCTCGAAATACGGTTTCAGCGCATCCAGCCAGCTTGTTGCCGGAACAGTCCCCGTGGCGTCGTTCATCCAACCTCCCGCATTTTTGCGATGGTGCTACTTGCCATCGCCGCGAAAGGCCAGCGCCAACCGGTGTCAGCGCGCCACCGGCTCGCGAAACAGCGCCAGTCCCGGCGGCAGGTCGCCGGGAGCCTCGCCGCGCACCAGCGCATCGACCGCCACCAGTGCGGCGACCAGATGCCCCGGCAGATAGGGTTTGGACAGGCAGCCATAGGCAAAGGGCCGCGCCTCGCCCGGGCATCGGCCGGTCACGAACAATACCGGAATATCGAGCGCCGCCGCCGCCTTGGCCACATCGATGCCGCTGATACTCCCGGCGAGGCCGACGTCGAGCACCACCGCGTCCATCGCATCGCCGTCGAGCAGCGCCAGCGCGCGCTCGCCGCGATCGACTGTCGCGACGATCTCATATCCCGCCGCCCGCAGCGCATGCTCATTGTCGAATGCGACCAGCGGCTCGTCCTCGACGACCAGCAATCGGCGGATCGCCCGTTTCGTGCGTCTGAATAATGCCACCTGCGATTCGCCCCACTTCATTGTTCCGGCATAACGCTCGCCAATCCACGCCGGTTCCGGCATAGCGAGCGTGCATGCCCTTACCCGCCAAATGCGGCAACAAACGGATCGATCGATTGCCTTCACGCCCTACCGGACCCCGCCCTCCCGGCAAGCCGCCGACCGGACGATCGACCGCCGGATCTCGATCGACCGCCGGGTTACGATCGACCAGCAGAACCCGCACCGCCAGTCCGCCGGTTGGCAAGGGCGGCGACACCCGGCCGGCGACCCGGGGTGCCGGGTCCGCGCCAGCGGCCGACGGCGCCATGGCGGGCCGCCCGCCCGCGCGCGATCCGCGCCCGCAATCGCGTGATTCGCGACCGCCCCCGCGCGAGTCGCGCCCACCACGCGCCAAACCCGCACCGCGCAAGCCGATGGCGGCGAAAAAGGCGGTCATCGCCACCTCGCGCGAAGACGGCCTGCACCGCATCGCCAAATTGCTCGCGCGCGCCGGCGTGGCCTCGCGCTGCGAAATCGAACGGATGATCGGCGATGGGCGGATCAAATTGAACGGCACGCTGGTCGATACGCCCGCGACGCTGCTCGCCGATCTGGCCGGCATCACCGTGGACGATGTGGCGATTGGCGCGCCTGAACCTGCCCGTTTGTTCCTGTTCCACAAACCGGCGGGCGTGCTGACCGCCGAACGCGATTTTTCGGGCCGCCCGACGATTTATTCCTGCCTGCCTGATGGCTTGCCCCGCCTCGTCCCTGTCGGCCGGCTCGATCTCAATACCGAAGGATTGCTGCTGCTCACCAACGACGGCGCGCTCAAACGCGCGCTCGAACTGCCATCGTCCGGTGTCGAGCGCACTTACCGCGCGCGCACATTCGGCACGGTCAGCCAGGCACAATTGGAGGATCTGGCCGAAGGCATCACCGTGGAGGGGATACGCTACGGCCGGATAGACGCCAATCTCGAACGCAGCACCGGGCGCAACCAGTGGATCGAACTGACGCTGACCGAAGGCAAGAATCGCGAAGTACGCCGCGTGCTCGAACATCTCGATCTGCAGGTCTCGCGTCTCATCCGCACCCGCTACGGCCCCTTCGTGCTCGGCGCAGCGCCGGTCAGGGCCATCGAGGAAGCGCGCCCCGCCGAATTGCAAAAATTGCTCAATATCATTGGTATGGGCGACACTGCTGACCATGAATGACGGGATGATATGCGCATAATCTCGGGCCAATGGCGCGGCCGCCGCCTCCTTGCCCCGACCGGCCAGACCACGCGCCCGACCGCGGATCGCGCCCGCGAAACGCTGTTTTCAATGCTTGCCAGCCGCCTCGGCGGCTTCACCGGGCTTGCCGTCGCGGATCTGTTCGCCGGTTCGGGCGCGCTTGGTTTCGAGGCGCTGTCACGCGGTGCGGCCTCCTGCCTGTTTATCGATTCGGATCGCGCAGCCATCGCCGCCATCCGCGCTAATGCCGCATCGCTCGGGGCCGCCGCCGCCGACATCCGTCAGTTGTCGGCGCTCATCCTGCCCACCCGGCCCGGCCCGCTCGATCTCATCCTCGCCGATCCGCCTTATGACGGCGTCGACAGCGCGGCTTTCCTCGATTCGCTGGTCGCCCGCGGTTGGGTCGGCCCGGCCACCATGGTCAGTATCGAAACCGGCAAGGGCGACCCCCCCGCCCCGCAAAATCTGACGCTAGAGGTCAGCCGCCCCGTCGGCAAAGCGGTGCTGCACCTCTATCGCGCCAGCTAGCGGGCCAAAGGCGGGCGTCGCGCGTCCAATGACCAGCGCCTGACCCGCTTTTCGGCCCGCCAACTCGCCTTAAAAATCGTCTCGGTGGCCTTTTTGTTCTTGTATTGTTCTTTTTTGGCCTTTATCGGGGGTCATGGACGGCGCGCCCCCCTCCCCTCCGCCAACCCCGGGTCGGGGTGCGCCGTCCAACCAGGCACCGACCCGCTTCGGGCTTGCCACCCGCCACGATGACGGCGACTGGCTCGATGCGCGCGAAGCGATCGACGGCGGCCCGCCCCGCCCGCGCACTCTGGTTACGGTGGAAACCCCGCGCACCATCATCGCCCGCAACAGCTCGCCCGACATCGCCTTCGATCGCTCGATCAATCCTTATCGCGGCTGCGAACATGGCTGCATCTATTGCTATGCGCGGCCAACCCATGCCTATCTCGATCTGTCGCCCGGTCTCGATTTCGAAACCCGGCTGTTCGCCAAACCATCGGCTGCTGCGCTGCTGCGGCGGGAACTTGCCGCCCCGGGCTATGCAGTCGCGCCGCTCGCCATCGGCACCAACACCGACGGTTATCAGCCGGTCGAGCGCGACCTTGGCATTACCCGCGCCGTCATCGAAATCCTTTCGGAAACCGGCCACCCGCTGCTCATCACGACAAAATCGGACCGGCTGCTGCGCGACATCGACCTGCTGGCCGATATGGCCCGGCGCAATCTTGTGGCGGTCGCCATCTCGATCACCACGCTCGACGGCGCGCTCGCCCGCTCGCTCGAACCCCGCGCGCCCGCCCCGGCCAGACGCCTCGCTGCGGTGGCCGCGCTGGCAAAGGCGGGTGTGCCGGTGCAGGTCAATATCTCGCCGGTCATCCCCGCGATCACCGATCAGGAGATGGAGCGCATATTGGCCGAAAGCTGGCGCGCCGGGGCCTATCGCGCGTCCTATATCCTGCTGCGACTGCCGCACGAGGTCGCGCCGCTGTTCCGCGAATGGCTTGCTGCCCATTTCCCGGACCGCGCCGACAAGGTGATGAATATCGTCCGCGATATCCGCGGCGGACGCGACAACGACCCCGATTTCGGCAGCCGGATGAAGGGGACCGGCATCTGGGCCGATCTCATCCGCGCCCGCTTCAAACGCGCCGCCCGCGCTTACGGCCTCGATCAGCGCGCCGTGGACCTCAGCATCGCCCACTTCACTCCGCCCGAACGCGACGGCCAGATGCGCCTGCTCTAGATCGCTGCCCGTTCAGCGCAGGGGTCGGGGCGCGGCATGGCGGCAAATCGGCGACCGCCCGGCAACAGCCAATCGGTAGTGGGTCAGTTTGAAATCTCCCGCTTGCGATAAGGCCCGCGAGCCTTGGGAGCGGCTTCTGCATCTTCAACCAGTTTCGCAATGTCCGCAATCTCCCAAAGCCGATCAGTGACGCTAGCGGCCATCGCCGGGGTGACGCGGAGCGTCTTGTGAATGCGGACGAAGTTGTAATACATCATGTGCAGCGCGACCGCGTGGGCGTGGTTTTCGACCTTCTTTGAGAACGCATTGGTCAGGCGGGTGAAACGGCGCATGTGCATCCGCATGGTCAGGTTGCTGCGCTCGACATAGGACGTGCTGACGTGTGCGATGTCCGGGGTGCCGCGAATACGACGCTTGGCCGACCCGATGCACTCCGGCGGGCTGTAGCGACCCGGTGCGCCGGGGGCATTGCCATAGGCCTTCACCAGCTGGGCAAAGTCTATGTCATCGCCAAAGGCATCCTCGACCGCGCCGATATAAGCGTTGAGGCCGTCGCTGGTTAGCTGGAAGCGGTTGGCAATGCGATCCGCAAGGTCTTGAATGAAGGCCACGGCATATTCAGCATCGCGCCCACCGACCAGATAGCTGACAATCATTTTGCTGTCGGCGTCGATTGCGGTCCAAGTCCAAGTGTCGCCAGCGCCTTCCGGTGCATCCTTTGCGCCCGCAACGTTCTTTTGTTTGGCATAGGTGAACGACCAGATTTCATCGACCTGAACGCGGGCGGCTTTGACGTCGCGGACGTTGGCATCGTGATAGGCGGCGCAGGCTTTGCCAGCGTCGATCAGCAGCTTCGCAACCGTGTTCTTGCTCGCGCCGGTGAGACGGGTAATGGCGCGGATGCTCATACCTTCGCACAGAAGGTGAAGGATTTTGGCGCGCTCTTCGATGGTCAGCTTGTTCATGCATTTTCAATATGACCCTTCCAGCATTTGGTCAAGCATAAGAGTCAGTTTGGCGCCTCTAATCAATTTACTCTTGCGCCCCTGATTCCCGCCGTGTTATAACGCTGCCAATGAGGATCGTATTTGCCGAGGCTGGGCTTGAGCTGATCGAAACGGACCAAGCGGGGGCGACAAGACTCCCGGTGGCCGTGATCAAATCTGCTCGTCGAAAACTGACGATCCTGAGAGCGGCGATAGACGACCGTTCACTTCGAAATTGGAAGAGTCTGCATTACGAAAAATTGAAGGGGGATCGTGAAGGTCAGCGGTCAATTCGATTGAACGATCAGTATCGAATGGTTTTCCAGCTTGACGAGGAAACCGACCCGCAGACAGCCACGATATTGAAGATTGAGGATTATCACTGATGGCCAAGGCCGCACCGTTGCCAGTGGATCACCCTGGCACCTTCATTGAGGAAGAGCTTGACGCCCGTAGCTGGGCGCAGGCTGATCTTGCCTACATTCTGGGAATGGATGTGAGTCAGCTCAACAAGCTGATCAAGGGCGCGACTTCGATCACGCCCGATACGGCTGTCGCGCTTGGCGATGCGTTCGACATGCCCGCCGAGTTTTTCATGAATTTGCAGAAGATGTTCGATTTGCAGAAGGCCCGCAAGGCTGACCCGGGCGTTCGGACCCGTGCGACTTGGTTATCGAAGTTTCCCATTCGCGAGATGATCAAGCGCGGCTGGATCGAGGATGCCGAGCCAGCATTGCTTGATCTACAAATGATGCGCTTTTTCGGGAAAAACCGGATTGAGGATATCCCGTTCGTGGGAGATTCGCCGCTGCTGGCTTATGCCGCGAAGAAATCGGATGATTATTCCGGCACCACCGAAATCCAGTATGTTTGGCTAAGCCGGGTTCGCAAGATTGCCGAGCAAATGGAATACCCGCTTTATTCCGAACAGGCGCTGCGCGACAGCCTTCCGTCAATCCGAGAGCACATGCTGATCGCAGAGGACTTGATCCATATTCCATCGATTCTGAAAAAGTGCGGGGTGCGCTTTGTTCTGGTCGATTTTCTCCCAGGATCGAAAATCGATGGCGTCTGCCTCTGGCTCGATGGGCAGCCAGTTATCGGCATGACCCTTCGCCTAGACCGGCTCGACAACTTTTGTTTCGTGTTGAGGCACGAAATCGAACATATTCTGAATGGCGACGGGAAAGAGTTTTCGTTTGCGCCGGTCGATAGCGATACCGGTGGCGATACCGATATTGATTGTGAGAAATTGGCCAACGATGCGGCGGGTGAATTTTGCATTCCCCGTCACCAGCTCGATTCCTTCATTGCTCGGAAAAGCCCCTTCATTTCTCGCGACGACGTTCTGAAGTTTGCCGCGCGGCTCGAAGTGCATCCGGCAATCGTCGTGGGCCAAATCCAGTATCGAACCAAGAAATGGGGCTGGCTTAAGGAATATCAGACCGGGGTGCGCGAACACCTGATGGATTGGGAATTTAAGGACGGTTGGGGCTATCACGCTCCCACCGGCCTCTAGGAGGTAGCAATGGCGGACTATAATGAACAAGTGGACCGGCTCTGGGATGAATGGGCCGAACACACTGGCCAAGATTCCGGCGACCCCAGCGATTTTATTGATTGGGCATTAGACAGCCGGAAACTCGCCGTGCGTCCACAGGACGTGCGCAAGCTCCTTCGCGAACAGGTCACACGGGCGCTACGGCAATCTAAGCGATGGGACGAAAAGGGCGGGTTCACCTACCGCGCCAAGCAGTCTGTGACCTTGCTAGTCGATGGGGTCGCGACCAAGCATTACTTCGATACCGACAAGGGCGGCACGCCCGCCAAACGGCAAAAGTCGGTCAGGCAGCGCCGAGAGGCAATCGCGCATGACGTTTATCGAGCGCATTGCGATGTCGAGCGGATGAACAGCAATTTTCCTGACGAACCGCAGTTGAATTTTTTCCCGGACTTCGCGGAAGATATTGTGGAGCATCGCGCCGCCGAGCAGGCAGACCCAAAGGAAGGCAAAGGCGGGCGCTAGTCGCTCTTCTTCCAGCGAGCCGATGCGGCAATAGTCGCAATCTCGGCTCGCTGGGCAGGAGTCAGCGCCTTCGCACGCGCGAGGCCTCCGACCTTGCCTGCCTTGGAGGCCCGCTTCTCATTCGCGGTTTGCTCTGGCACTTCTGACTCACCGGTCGCGATATCCACCATAAGCTTCGCAAGCTGGTTCGGATCACGCGGGCGTTTGGGTGTTTTAGCCATGGTGACAATATGGCACCGATAGGACAGTCTCGCTAGACATCGCGTTCACCTGATTTCAAACTGACCCACTACCAGCCAATCCCGCAGGCTTGACAAATAAAACCATATAGGTTATATTTGACCAATGTTTCTCAGCGTGCAACCTCCACTCACCGCACCGGCCGATCCGCGCGCGCTAAAGCGACAAAGGAGACACTCGGACACCTCCCGCGCGTATACTTTGTCGCTTTACGGCTCAGACGCCCGCCAGCTTGTATGTCTTATACTCGTCCCGCAACTGCCGCTTGAGCAGTTTTCCGGTCGCGGTGTGCGGCAGGCTGTCGACGAATTTGATCTCGTCGGGCAGCCACCATTTGGCGACATGCTGCGAAAGATGCGCCAATATCTCTTCGCGGGTCACTGCGCTGCCCGGCTTTCTGATCACCAGCAACAACGGCCGTTCGTCCCATTTGGGGTGCGGTACGCCTACCGCCGCCGCCTCGGCCACCCCTGGCGCGCCGACCGCCGCATTTTCGAGCTCGATCGAACTGATCCATTCGCCGCCCGATTTGATGACATCCTTGGCCCGGTCGGTGATCTGCATGATCCCTTCGGGCGACAGGATCGCGACGTCACCGGTATCGAACCAGCCATCGGCATCGGCCGCATCGACGCCAGCCTCGAAATAGCGCTGGATGATCCACAGCCCCCGGATCTGCAGCCGCCCGCTGGTCTTGCCATCGCGGGGCAGCACCTCGTCATTGTCGTCGACAACGCGCAGCTCGACACCGAACGGCACCCGGCCCTGCTTGGCGACCATATCGACCTGCGCGTCGAAATCCATGTCGTCCCAGTCATGCGGTTTCGCGCCCATCGTCCCGACGGGGCTGGTCTCGGTCATCCCCCACGCATGGGCCACGCTGATCCCCGCCTTCATCAGCCGCTCGATCATCGCGCGGGGCGCCGCCGATCCGCCGATCACCACCTGCTTCAGCCGCCCGTAATCGCCGCCATTGCTGTCCAGATCGGCAAACATCTGCAACCAAACGGTCGGTACCCCGGCGCTGTGCGTCACCCGCTCCTCGCGGATCAGTTGCCACAGCACGCTGGCGTCGTTGGTTGCCGAAAACACCATCTTGGCGCCCACCGCCGCTCCGCCATAGGGCAGGCCCCAGGCATTGGCATGGAACATCGGCACCACCGGCAATGCCACGGCGCGCGCCGACAGGTCGAACACATCGGGCTGAATCAGCGCAAAGGCGTGCAGCACGTTCGACCGGTGCTGATACAGCACTCCCTTGGGATTGCCGGTCGTCCCGCTGGTGTAGCACAGCCCGCATGGATCGCGCTCGTCAAGCTCGGCCCAGCTGAACAATCCGTCCTCGGCATCGACCCATTCGCGAAATCCGCGATAATCGCCCTCGCTGCCGCTATCGAACAGGATGAAATGCTCGACCGTCGGCAACTGCGGCCGCAACCGCTCGACAATCGGCAGAAACGCCCGGTCGAACAGCAGCACCCGGTCACTGGCATGGTTGATGATGTAGACCAGCTGGTCGTCGAACAATCGCGGGTTGACGGTATGCAGCACCCCGCCCATTCCGGCGCTGCCATACCACGCTGCCAGATGATGCAGATGGTTCATCGCCAGCGTCGCGATCCGGTCGCCCTTGGTCATGCCCAGCCGCCCCAGCGCCTGCGCCATCTTGCGGGCCAGCAGATGCACTTCGGCCCAGTTGCTGCGCTCCAGTCGCCCGTCCGCCCACAGGCTGACGATCTCGCGCGTGCCATGCTCGCGCGCGGCATGGTCGATCAGGCTGGTGACGACCAGTGGCTGGTCCTGCATTCCGCCAGTGAACATCGCTCTCTCCCCATATGTCGCTCCGCCGCTGTCGGGCGCTGTCAAAAATCCACCTGCTCCGCCTGCGCTCCACTGCTCGCGCCCCCTCCCGCCAGCGTCAGCGCAACATGCGTCACCCCGGGAATCCGCTCGATCCGGTGGACCAGTTCCTGATCGATGGCAAAATCGCGGCCCAACCGCAATATCGCCATCGGCTCGGCGGTTGCATCGGGCTGCACGAACAGCATCGCTTCGCTGCGCCCGCCCCGTGCCTGCCCCAGCAATTGCCGCAAATCATCGAGCGGCGCTGCCCCGTCGATTGCCAGCGACAGCCGCAAGGGGGTCGTCGTCACCAGCCTGTCGAGCGACTGGACGGAGCGCACCGCGACGCGCGGCGTTTCCTCGCCTTCACGCCAGTCGCACTCGACCTGCACCAGCGCGCACCCGCCCGATGCGGCGAGGCCCTCTAGCGCCGCCGAAGCGCCCTCGTCGAAGCAGCTCGCCGGAAATTGCCCGGATCGGTCGGACAGCACCAGCATAAGATAACGGTTGCCACGCTGCGATGTCCGCGACTTTGCCGACTCCACCAGCACCGCCATCGTCGCCGGCCGGCGTTCACCCGGTGCCGACGGCGCGCCTGCCGCCAGATCGCCATAAGTCCGCGCCCTCAATGAAGCGGTCAGCGCGCGGTATCGCGATACGGGATGGTCCGAAAAATAGAAGCCGAACGCATCCTTCTCGCGCGCCATCGCTTCGGCCATCGACCAGCGCTCGATCCGCGGCAACTGCACGCTCGGCATCGTCATCACATCGCCGCCAAACAGGCCGCCCTGCCCGCTGGTCCGCGCATCTGCTGCGCTCGATGCAGTCGCCAGTAGCACCTCGGCGCCAGCGAACACCGCAGCCCGGTCATCGACTATCCCGTCGAACGCTCCCGCCGCGCTCAGCGCCTCGATCTGCCTCCGGTTGAGCAATCGCGGATCGACCCGTTCCGCAAAATCGTCAAGCGTCGCGAACGCACCATTCGCACTGCGTTCCGCGACCAGCTCCGCCATCGCTCGTTCGCCAACACCTTTCAGCCCGCCCAGGCCATAACGGACCTGCAAAGCCTCGCCGTCAGCTTGGACGAAAAAGCTCGCCTCGCTCTTGTTGATGCATGGCGGCACCACCGCAACGTCGAGCCGCCGGGCGTCGTCGACAAAGATCGACAGCTTGTCGCTATTGTCGAGATCGAAGCTCATCGATGCAGCATAAAATTCATGCGGATAATGGGTTTTGAGCCACGCTGTTTGATAGGCGAGCAATGCATAGGCTGCAGCATGACTCTTGTTAAAGCCATAGCC
>JANNMK010000027.1:0-5447 GCA_031397785.1 Sphingomonas sp.
GCGACGATGGCCGGGTGCGCCTCACCTTGTCGCCGCGAAGCCGGGCGCTGGCCGGCGAACAGGTGGTCAAGCGTCTCAGACAGCTCGCCGAAACGCTCGGGCTGGCGGCTGAAACCCGGCTCGCCGGTCAGCCGCAGCGCAGCGCGGTGATGACCCCGTCCTGATCGAGTTCGGCGCTCAGCCGGTCGGCGCGAAAGTCCATCGTCACCGCCATCCCCGGCTCGATCCAGCGGATGGTGCGCGCGCCGGATCGTGTCGCGATTTCGGCGCGCAATGTCTCGTTGGCGCGCAGGCTGACAAAGGTCTGCACCAGGCTCTGGCCGCAGTCGTCGCCCTCGTCGCGCATCGAAATCGGTTCGCGCTGGCCGGTCTGATAGGCCGGACCTTCGTTCGGCGCGCAGGCGGTCGTCGCCAGCGCGGCGGTCGCAATCATCAGGGAAGTAACGTTCATGCCGGTGTCTCCGTTTCCGTCCGGGTCATCGCCAGCCGGCCCTTTTTGACCGCAAAGCCCAGCCGGCCTTCGACCAGTTCGAGCGCATCCTGACCGAATACCTCGGCGCGCCAGCCGGTCAGGATGGCGAGGCCATCGCGCACCCCGGCGGACAGCGCCTCCAGTTCCTCGCTGCGCGCGATCAACCGCGCCGACACGTTCATTTCGCGCGCACGGATTTTCAACAGTAGTTTCAGGAGGTCGGCGACCAGCGCGCCGTCCTTGCCCAGCCCCGGCCCGCGCGGCACGGCGATCGGCAGTTCGTCGCGCGGCATCGGCTGCGCGTCGGCCAGTGCCTGCATCAGCCGTGCGCCGATGTCGTTCGACCGCCAGCCTGCTGACAGGCCGCGGATCTTGCCCAGATCGTCCTGATGGCGCGGCGGATGGGCGGCGATTTCGGCCAGCGTCTCGTCCTTTGCGATGCGGCCGCGCGGCAGGTTTTTGGATCGTGCCTCGATTTCCCGCCACGCGGCGATCGCGCGCAGGCGGCCGAGCACTTCGGGCTTTTTCGACTGTACCTTGACCCGATACCACGCGTCCTCGGGATGCATGGCGTAATTGGCCGGATCGGCGAGCTTTTCCATCTCCTCGTCGATCCAGTGGCCGCGGTCCGTCGCGCGCAGCTTTTCCAGCATCTTGGGAAAAATGACCGCAAGGTGGGTGACATCGGCGATGGCATAATCGATCTGGCGTTTGTCGAGCGGGCGGCGCGACCAGTCGGTAAAGCGCGCGCCCTTGTCCAGCGTGACGCCGAGCCACGCCTCAACCAGGTTGGAATAGCCAAGCTGGTCGGCCTGGGCGAGCGCCATCGCGCCAATCTGCGTATCGAAAATCGGGTGCGGGGTCTTGCCGGTGATATTGTAGATGATCTCGACATCCTGCCCGCCGGCATGGAACACCTTGAGCATGTCTTCGCGATCGACCAGCAGCGCCATCAGCGGCGCAAGGTCGATGCCGGGGCTGAGCGGGTCGATGGCCGCCGCCATTTGCGGCGTCGCAATCTGGATCAGGCAAAGTTCGGGATAATAGGTCGATTCGCGCATGAATTCGGTATCGACGGTGATGAACGGTGCATCCGCTATCTGGGCGCAGAAACTGGCGAGGGCTGCGCTGTCGGTGATCGTCTGGGGTGCTACCATCGGACAGCCTTAGGCGGGATCATCGCAAGTTTGAAGCCCCCCGCGCCTTGACAAAATGGGGCGTGCGGCCCTTAGGCGCGGGCATGAAAATCACAGCCAACAAGTATCGCACACACCATTGCGGCCAGCTCAGCAAGGCCGATGTCGGCGGCACTGTCCGCCTGTCGGGCTGGGTTCACCGCAAGCGGGACCATGGCAGCCTGCTGTTCGTCGATTTGCGCGATCATTATGGCATTACCCAGATTGTCGCCAATGCCGGGGACCCCGACTTTGCGGTGCTCGACGGCGCGCGGGTCGAATCGGTGCTGACCATTGCCGGCACCGTGATGGCGCGATCGGCGGAAACGGTGAACGCCGGGTTGCCGACCGGCGAAGTCGAAGTGCGGGCCAATGCGGTGGCTGTGCAGTCCCCGGCGCAGGAATTGCCGATGCCGGTGTTCGGCGAGCAGGAGTATCCCGAGGACATCCGCCTCAAATACCGCTTTCTCGATTTGCGGCGCGAACGGTTGCACAGGAACATGGCGCTGCGCTCCGGCGTCATCGCCAGCCTGCGCCGCCGCATGACCGACCAGGGTTTCACCGAATATCAGACACCGATCCTGACCGCATCGAGCCCAGAAGGCGCGCGCGATTTTCTGGTGCCGAGCCGGATGCATCCCGGCAAATTCTATGCTCTGCCGCAGGCGCCGCAGATGTTCAAACAATTGCTGATGGTCGCGGGCTTCGACCGCTATTTCCAGATCGCGCCCTGTTTCCGCGATGAAGACGCGCGCGCCGATCGCTCGCCCGGTGAATTCTACCAGCTCGATTTCGAGATGAGCTTTGTCACGCAGGACGATGTGTTCGCCGCAATCGAGCCGGTGCTGCATGGCGTGTTCGAGGAGTTTTCGGGCGGCAAAACGGTGACGCTAGCGCCATTCCCGCGCATCGCCTACGCCGACTCCATGCTGAAATATGGCAACGACAAGCCCGATCTGCGCAATCCGCTGGTCATCACCGATGTGTCGGCGATGTTCGAAGGATCGGGGTTCGGCCGTTTCGCCGACATGGTGGCGGCGGGCAGTGTGGTGCGGGCAATCCCTGCACCGGGCACGACGGAAAAGAGCCGCAAGTTCTTTGACGATATGAATGCGTGGGCGCAAAGCGAAGGCTATCCCGGGCTTGGTTATGTCACGCGCAAGGGCGGCGAATTCGGCGGGCCCATCGCCAAGAACCATGGCGAGGCGGGCATGCAGGCGATCTATGACGCGCTCGGCCTCGGCCTGGACGACGGCTGTTTCTTTGCCGCTGGCAAGCCAGCGCAGGCGGCAAAGCTTGCCGGTCTTGCGCGCACCCGCATTGGTGAGCAGCTCGGTCTGATCGAACAGGGTGTGTTCAAATTTTGCTGGATCGTCGATTTTCCGATGTTCGAGGCGGACGAGGACAGCGGCAAGATCGATTTCAGCCACAATCCCTTCTCGATGCCGCAGGGCGAATTGCACGCGCTCGAAACGATGGACCCGCTCGATATTCTCGCCTGGCAATATGACATCGTCTGCAACGGCATCGAACTGTCGTCCGGCGCGATCCGCAACCACCGCCCCGACATCATGTACAAGGCGTTCGAGATCGCCGGCTATAGCCAGGCCGATGTCGACCGCGATTTTGCGGGCATGATCAACGCGTTCAAGTTCGGTGCACCGCCCCACGGCGGCTCTGCACCGGGTGTCGACCGTATCGTCATGCTGCTCGCCGACGAGCCTAATATCCGCGAGGTCGTGCTGTTCCCGATGAACCAGAAAGCCGAAGACCTGATGATGAACGCGCCGAGCGAGGTGTCACCCAAACAGCTGCGCGAACTGGGTATCAAGCTCGCCTGACGATCGGATGCCTGTTTCTGTGCCAATCGTCGCCGACCCTGCGCAGCATTGGCACGCGACTGTGCATGGCGACCTGTGCTGGTTCGAATGGGGTGCGCCTTCACCCGCGCCGTCTGTATTACTGCTCCATGCCACCGGATTTCATGCGCGATTATGGGATGCCATGGTCGCCGGGCTGCCCGGCGGCACGCATGTCGTCGCGCCGGACCTGCGCGGCCACGGGCGCAGCTTCAAACCCGAGAGGATCGATGACTGGCAGGCGGTTGCGGACGATCTGGTCGCGCTGGTCGATCGCGCTTTCGTTGGTCCGGTTATCGGCGTCGGTCATAGCATGGGCGGCGTGATATTGACCCGGCTGGCGGCCCGGATGCCGCATCGCTTTGCGCAATTGTTGCTGGTCGATCCGGTCATTCTGGAACCATCTGTCTATGTCGCCCCTCCATTGCTGGCTGGCGCAGAGCACCCGGTGGCGCGGCGGCGCAATCGCTGGGCATCGCCCGACGCGATGATCGCGGCCTTTGCCGACCGGCCACCCTATGCCCTTTGGGAACCGCAGGTGCTGGCCGATTATTGCCGCCATGGCCTGCTGCCGTCGGGCGAAGGCGACTATATGCTGGCGTGCCCGCCGCTGCTCGAGGCCAGCATCTATTGCAGCGCGGCGCACAATGATCCGGCCGCTGCCATTGCTGCGGTCGATTGCCCGGTGACCGTGCTGCGCGCCAGGCGTTCCGAGCGGACGGGCGAGATGGATTTTTCCGGCAGCCCGACCCGGCCCGACCTCGCCGACGCTTTTGCGCGGGGGCGCGATCTGCACTGGCCTGACTGCTCGCACTTTATCCCGATGGAGCATTCCGTCCGGCTGGCGGCGCTTGTCCTGTCGCACATCGAGGCAGTCGAACGCGGTTAATCGCGTCGCATTTGTCCGCCGCTCGCGTTATCCGGGCTATGCGGCTGCGAGGATGACATGATGGCGATGCAACTTTCCGATTTTGAGGCAGGGTCTAAATACCCCGGCGACTATGCGACCGATCTGGTTGCGTTGCAGGACCGGCTGGCGATCATCCAGGCCGCGCATATCGTCCATGGCCACCAGGCAGTGATCCTGCTCGAAGGCTGGGATGCTGCGGGCAAGGGTGGCATCATCCAGCGGTTGTGCGCCGAATGGGACCCGCGCTGGTTCGAGGTTTATCCGATCGGCGCGCCCACCAGCGAGGAGAAAGACCGCCATTTTCTGTGGCGATTCTGGAACAAATTGCCCGCGAAACGCAATATCATCGTGTTCGACCGCAGCTGGTACGGGCGCGTGCTGGTCGAGCGGGTCGAAGGGTTCACGACCGAGCGCGACTGGAGCCGGGGATATGACGAAATCAACGAGTTCGAGGCGCAGCTGACCGAGCATGGCACGACGCTGGTCAAGCTGTTCGTCCATGTCACGCAGGACGAACAGGACAAAAGGCTCGCCGACCGGCTGGATGATCCCTGGAAACGCTGGAAAACCGGCACCGAAGATTTCCGTAATCGCGCCAGACGCGCCGACTATCTTGCCGCTTATGCCGATATGTTCGCGCGCACCGATACGCGCTGGGCACCGTGGCGGGTGATCGATGGCAATAACAAAAAGGCGGCGCGCATCGCTGCGCTGACCCATATCGCCGACAGTCTGGCCGCCAAAGTGACAATGACCCCGCCGGTGGTCAATCCCGAAGTGATCGAACTGGCTCGTGCAGCCTTCGGCTATGAACCAAAGGGGTGATTGGTTGTCGAGGCGAGCCGTTCCGCGGCCTTGCGGGCGCGCGCAATGATGAAAACCAGTCACTCGGCGGGGTAATCGATCGCCACTATCTCCCATTGCTTGCTGCCGGACGGCAGAACAACCCGCCGCACATCGCCCGCAGCGGCTCCGCGTAGCGCGCGGGCCAATGGCGCATCCCAGCCGATGCGGCCGTCTTGCGCCTCCGC
>JANNMK010000034.1:0-12048 GCA_031397785.1 Sphingomonas sp.
CGGCTGACCGTTGTCTCGCCCTTTGCGGCAAGCCCGGCGATGATCAGGCTCATCGATGCTCTGAGGTCGGTCGCCATGACTTGGGCACCGACCAGACCGTCGACCCCGCGAACGACCGCGCTGCGACCTTTCACGGCAATATCTGCCCCCATCCGCGCCAGTTCGGGGACATGCATGTAACGGTTCTCGAAAATCGTCTCGGTCAGCAAGCTGGCGCCATCGGCCAGCGACAGCATCGCCATGAACTGCGCCTGCATGTCGGTGGCAAATCCGGGGTAGGGCGCGGTCGACAGGGTGATGCCTTTTGGCCGTCCTTCATGCGCCACACGGATGCCATCCTTCGTGGCCTCCACAGTTGCACCGGCCTGCTCCAGCGCATCGATGGTCGCCGCCATTTCCTCCGCCCGCGCGCCGACCAGCTCGACCTCGCCGCCGGTCGCCATCACTGCGCAGGCGTAACTGCCAGCCTCGATACGGTCTGCCATCACGCGATATGTCGCACCGTGCAGCCGGTCGACCCCTTCAATCGTCAAAGTCTCCGTGCCGATCCCGTCGATCCTGACCCCCATCGCCACCAGGCAGTTGCACAGGTCGATGATCTCGGGCTCACGCGCGGCATTGCCGATGATGCAGGTGCCCTTGGCGCGGCTCGCCGCCATCAGCGCATTTTCTGTTGCGCCCACCGACACCACCGGGAAATGGATCTTGCCCCCTGGCAGTCGGCCGCCCTTTGCTTTGGCTCTTACGTAACCCGATGCCATCTCCATCTCGGCACCAAAGGCTTCCATCGCTTTCAGGTGCAAATCGATCGGCCGGTTGCCGATGGCACAGCCGCCGGGCAGCGACACCGTTGCCTCGCCCATCCGCGCCAGCAGCGGGCCGAGCACCAGGATCGATGCCCGCATTTTACGGACGATGTCATATGGTGCCATGGTCGATGTGATCGTCGTAGCGCGCGCCGTCATCACCCGGCCGAAATCTTCAGGACGCGACCCTTCTATGGTCGTCGAGCAGCCCAATTGGTTGAGAAGGTGCCCGAACCCGTCAATATCGGCGAGCCGCGGCAGATTGCGCAGCGTCAGCGGCTCATCGGTCAACAGCGCGCAGGGCAGCAGCGTCAACGCGCTGTTCTTGGCCCCGGAAATGGGAATGCGGCCCGACAAGCGGTTGCCACCACGAATGATAATCTGATCCATCGTCCGGTGTTAGCGACAGTCAGTCAGCGTGAAAAGACTCTGGGACCATAGTGTGGTGATAACCGATACTAGGCACCGAATGCCGCTGGTTAACGCTTGATCGTTTGCCAATCCCTTGTCCGACGAACTCTTATCGGCCCAATGCGCCGTATCACCAGCGCGGGCGCATCACGCCTTTTCCAGCGCACATTGCAGCGGGTGCTGATTCGCTCTTGCGCAATCCATCACCTGAGTGACCTTGGTCTCGGCGACCTCCAGGCTGAACACGCCGCACACGCCTACTCCGCGTTGATGGACATGCAGCATGACCCGGGTCGCCTGTTCGATATCCATACGGAAAAATCGCTGCAACACCATCACCACGAATTCCATCGGGGTATAGTCGTCGTTGAGCAGCAGCACTTTGTAAAGCGACGGCTTTTTGGTCGCTGTGCGCGTCTTGGTTGCGATGCCGACATTGCTGTCGCCGTCATTGCCCCGCCCGCTGCCATCGCCGGCATCGCTGTCGTCATCACCCATGAGGGGCGCTGCGGCGATCAGATAATCGAGGTCGGTCAGATGCTCCATGCTTCGCCGTAGATAGGGACTTTACGCCTGCTTTTGCAAGGGCCGGCCCTGCAAAATCACCGCTAGGATCGTCGCCCGGCAGAAGGAAGCGCCCGTTGCAGCGATAGGCAACGGGCGTCATATCCTTTCACGCGATGTAACCCAGCGGGTGAGCGAAATGACGATCAGAGCTTGGCAGCAGCGTTATTGAAAGTCTTTTTTACGCCAGTGCCGACGGAGGTAAATGCCGCGATACCGGCAACCGCGATCAACGCAGCAATCAGCCCATATTCGATCGCTGTTGCGCCGCGGGAGTTGCGAACCAGCTTGAACAGTTTAGTCATGGCAGTCGTCCTTTTTCGGTAGGGCGGCGACATATAATGAAATGGCGCCAAAGCCCGGGTAAGCGGACGATGGTTAATTTTTTACAAACCACGTCGAGCGCCTGTTTGACGCGTGATATGACCGGTTTCCCCTCTGAACTGCACGAAAAAACCCGCTGTGCAGGTGCACAACGGGTTTTGTCGTAAATCTTAGGCTGGGGGGCCGGAAGTAGTTTCGGCCTCCACCAGCTTTCTTTGCATTTCGCTTTAAGCGGCGTTTTTCAGTTTCGACACCGCGAGGGCGATGCGGTTGCTAATCGGCGCAAACGCGTCGTTGGCGAGCTTCACCGTCATTTCTGTCGTCTTCGAACCCTGCTTGACCGCACGATCGAGGGTCGCCTTGGTCAGTTCGGTCTGCAGCTGGAAGAATTCAGCAGGCGTCTTGATGGCCGCGTAGCGCTTTGCCGCTTCGGTCGTTTCGGTCACCGACAGTTTGGCAAAGGCCGCGAATTCCTGGCCCATGTCCTGCATGCCCTTGGCTGCGATCTTGGCCGACTCGACGATTGCTTCGACATTGCCCTTGGAAAATTCGACGGCATCCTTGGCGAACAACTGGCCCTTTTCGGTCGCAGCTTTCGCGCGGACCTGCATATCGGCAACCATCGCTTCGCCGCGAACCTTGGCTTCATTGGCAGCCTTGCTGGCTTCTGCGGTCATTTTGGTTGTGGCATCGGTGATCATGGTCTGTCCTTTCGAGAGCAGCGCCGACGCAGGAGCGGCAGCGGCCTTGATACGGGTGGAAGCGTTGGTAGTTTTTGAACCGGTCTTCGGTGCAGCCTTGGCAACAGACTTCTTCACGACGACAGTCTTGTTCGCCGCTGCTTTGATGGCGGGCTTGGTCTTCGCCTTCAACGGTGCAGCGGCCTTGGCAGCGGCCGGCTTGGCGGTTGTCGGGACCGCGACAGACTGCGTCGTGGCAGCAGGTGCGGCGGCAGCCGGTTTGGCGTCCACAGGTACGGCGGCGCTAGCTGCTGCATAAGCATTCTGCGCGGCCCGGTCTTCCTTCGGGGTGATGTCGTCGTTACGAGTGGCCATCGGGAGCTCCATCATGGTTGCAACAGCGGGTCATCGGTCGACCACGCTTTCTTGTTGCAGTGCACAATAAGCACATCGTCATCCCGTTTCAAGCGATTTTTGTGCAGTGCAGCAAAAATAGCTTGGCGCGCCGTCTGGCTGTTTGGCGCTGCGAATTCGTCATGGGCAATCACCGCTGTTTGACATAGCGTCCCGGCGCATCTTCAATGGCTTTTGCCTTGCCTTTGCCGGGTATGCGTGCGCCTCCGGCCGGGACCTTCTCGTCCGACTGCGCCGCGATCCATGCCAGCCAGTCGGGCCACCAGCTGCCTTTGACCTCGGTGGCTCCGGCGATGAATGCCTCCAATGTATGCGTCTCGCTTTCGTTGACCCAGTGCTGGTATTTTTTTGCTGACGGCGGATTGACCACTCCGGCGATATGCCCCGATCCGGCAAGCACGAACCGTTTCGGCCCCGACAGATGATGCATCAATTTCCAGACGCTGTTCGCAGGTGCAATATGATCCTCTCGCCCGGCCTGGATATAGGCCGGTGTCATGATCGTTCGCAGATCGATCGACGTTCCCTCGATGCTAAGGCTGCCGGGCACTACCAGCCGGTTGTCGCGATAGAGATCTGTCAGATAGGATTTGTGCCATTTTGCCGGCAGATTAGTCGTGTCGCCGTTCCAGTATAGAAGGTCGAATGGCGGGTAGTCGTCGCCCAGCAGATAGTTGTTGACGACATAATTCCAAATCAGATCGCGCCCACGCAGACTGTTGAACGTGGCCGCCATATATCGTCCGTCGAGATATCCCGGCGATGACAATTGCTCGACCAGCTTCAGATGCGCCTCATCGACCATCAGCAACAAATCGCCGGCCTCGCTGAAATCAACCTGCGCGGTAAAGAAAGTCGCGCTTTTTACCGTATCGGCTGCGCCACGAGCCTCGAGGATCGCCAATGTAGCCGCCAGCGTCGTCCCCGCCACACAATAGCCGATGGCATGCACGGACGGCACGTACAGCAGCAAGCGGATCGTAGCCATGGCATCTATCTGCGCCGCGATATAATCATCCCACATCACCTCGGCCATGCTGGCGTCGGCCGATTTCCACGAGACGATGAACACCGACAGTCCCTGTTCGATGGCCCAGCGGATGAAGCTTTTTTCAGGGTTGAGGTCGAGAATGTAGAAACGGTTGATCCACGGCGGAAAAATGACCAGCGGCGTTGCGAACACCATTTGGGTGGTCGGTGCATAATGGATCAGCTGGTAAAGCGGTGTTTCGTGCACCACCTTGCCCGGCGTGGCTGCGATGTTCACGCCCAGCTCGAACCGGCTGCTGTCGACATGGGTCAGCTGACCTTTTTTGAGGTCGGTCAGCATATGCTCAAGCCCGCGCAGCAGATTGTCGCCGCGCGTTTCGATCGTCCGTTTGAGCACCAGCGGGTTGGTCGCCGCAAAGTTCGACGGACTCATTGCGTCGATCAGTCCCTGAGTATTGAAGCGCAGCTGGGCCTTTGCCTTTGGATCGATGCCATCGACAGCGTCGGCGGCGGCCAGCATCCGTTCCGAAATCAGCGCATAGCTTTGCCGGATCAACGCGAACAACGGGTGCGCCGACCATTCGGGCGCGATAAACCGCCGGTCCGTTTCGGGTGCGGCGGGCAGTTCGCCGGACAGCATGCGCTGCCACAGGTTGATGCTGTCCTGCCAGAATCCGGCGGTCGCGGCGATCCACGGGCTTTCAATAGCGGTATCGCCACCCGCCAAGGGCCGGGCGAGCTGGGCCAGCATCGCCTGCACCTGTTCCTGATTGTCGGGGGAAAGGGCATAGTCGAGCATCATCTGCTGCGCGCGGCCCATGACCTGCGTCCAGTGCTGCAAATCCTCGAGCGAAGGAATCGGCGGTGTCGCGGCGAAGCCAAATGGGGCGGGGCGGTCGGTCATGCGTCACTCTTTCCCGGCACCGTTCGCGCCGCCACGTGACTCTAGTCTCGCCGCCCGGCTTGGCAACGCCTGTCGGGATCGATAGCGCGTCGTCATGACATTCACTCTTGCCGATTTCGACCTCGATGGTTTCGTCGCTGCTACTCTGGCCGAGGATATGGGCGAGGGCGGCGACATCACGTCGGCTGCCGTCATCCCTGCCGAGGCGCGGTTTACCAGCGTGATGGACAGTCGCGATGCGATCACCGTGGCGGGGCTGCCGCTTGCCGCTGCCTTTTTTCGCGCGCTCGATCCGGGCGGGACGATTGTTATTCTGGTCGATGAAGGCGTCTCTGCCCCGGCCGGAACCGATCTGATGCGGATCACTGGCAATGCGCGCGCGATCCTCACTGCCGAACGGTCGGCGCTCAACACGGTGCAGCATCTGTCGGGCATCGCCACCATGACCCGCCACTATGTCGATGCGATTGCCGGAACCGGCGCGATTCTGCTCGACACGCGCAAGACGATACCCGGGCTGCGCGCGCTCGAGAAATATGCAACGAGGATGGGCGGCGCAACCAACCACCGGATGCGCCTCGACGATGCGGCGATGATCAAGGACAATCATGTCGCGGTGGCTGGCGGTGTTGCCGAAGCGGTGCGCCGCGCGGTCGCCGCCGGGATCGGGAGGATCATCCTGGAGGTCGATAGCATTGCGCAGATCGAACCGGGCATCGCCGCTGGCGCGACCCATTTGCTGCTCGACAATATGGATGTGCCGACGCTGAAACAGGCGGTGGCGCTGGTCGCCGGCCGGGTGCCGACCGAAGCATCGGGCGGTGTGCGGCTCGAAACCATCCGCGCCATTGCCGCAAGCGGCGTGACCTATGTTTCCGTAGGACGTCTGACCCAGAGCGCGCCTGCCGCCGACATCGGGCTGGACCATATTACCGAGTAAAAGTGGGTGGGGCGGTCAGGGTTGCCGACAAAGCGCCGTTCCTGAAATCCTAGCGGGCTGGCCAACTATTCCTGTGCCCTCACAATCGGCTATTTCATCTTGCGATTAACCATTTTGCCCCGCCACTGTCCCTGCCTGGCACGCAGCGGCGTTAACCCTCTATATGTCTTACGCGACGGTTAAGAAGCGCTTAACCCTTGTGGCCATGGCCCGTGACCTCACCCAACTCATCCACCGCAGCCCACAGCGCAGCGCTGCTTCGCCGCGCGCCGTGGCCGTGACCCGATGCTCGGGAATTCTCGATTCGCAGGTCGCGCAGCGACTAGGCAAGGCGCCGCCGCGCCGCACGGCATGGATCAGCGAGCGCGACGCGCTCGACGCAGCGATGACGTTCGCGCTGACATTCACCGGCGCGATGGTTTTTCTGCTCTAGTCCGCAATTCTCTATCGGCCTGCGCAATCGCAGACGCTTCGTCGCCGACGCTCAATCGCAGGCGAGATGCAGTTTGCGGGCCAGCCACGCCGATACCAGGCACATGGCCGCGCCGAGCAGCAATTGGTCGACTATGCTGACACCGGCAACGCTGAGCGCCATCGCGACAATCGAACCGACCACCATGGCACCTGAATTGACGATATTGTTCGCGGCCACCGTGCGAGCCGCCTGATCCTTGGCCACGGTGGTCGTCAAAAAGGCGTAGAGCGGCACGACGAACATGCCGCCGGCGACCGCGATGCCGAGCAGCGAGGCGAGCAGCAGCCACGCCAGATCGTGGAAAAAGAAATCATAGAGCGACAACAGCGAGCCGTCGGCATTGCCCACCCAATAGCGGCAGATAATGTGGAAGGCGACGACGCACAGCCCCATCGCGATCACTGACGCCGGGGCATATTTTGCCGATACGGCGCCCCTGAGCAGGCGATTTATCGCCACCGATCCGATGGCGATGCCGATCGAAAATATCGCAAGGAACAGGCTGGCTACCGCCTTGTCGGCGGTCAGCACATTCTTGGCCAATGGGGTGAACTGGATGAACAGCACCGCACCAATGGTCCAGAAAAAGCTGATCGAAACAATCGCCAGGAACAGGCGCGGTATATGCATCGTTGCCGACACCAGGGTGATCGACGATCGCCAGATATTCCAGTCGATGGGCTGTGCCGCCACTTCGGGCGGTGCAGGCGGAACTTGCCGTCCGGTCGCATAACCGATCAATGCGGTGACGACGACACCCGCTGCCGCGGCCTCGACCGGGATCAGGCCCGATACGATGGTGCCAAGCAATATCGCGATATAGGTGCCCGCTTCGACCAGGCCGGTGCCGCCCAGCACCTCATCATCGTTCAGATGCTGGGGCAGAATCGCATATTTGATCGGCCCGAAGAAAGTCGAATGAACGCCCATGGCCAGCAGCGCCAGCATCATCAGCGGAATGGCGACCATGTTGGTTAGCACCCCTTGCCACGCCATCAGCAGGCCGGTCGCGCCGAACAGCATGATCGCTATCTCGCACAATTTGACGATGCGGATGATCCTGGCCTTGTCGCGCGTATCGGCAAGCTGGCCCGATGCCGCCGACAGCAGGAAGAATGGCAGGATGAATACCGCCGTTGCAATCGCGCTGAACCATCCTTCGGTCGCCGGATCGTCATACACATCATAGACGATCAGGAAGACGATCGCATTCTTGAACAGGTTGTCGTTGAAGGCACCAAGGAGTTGGGTGACGAACAACGGCAGGAACCGGCGCTTCGTCAACAGACGCATCGAGCTTTGCATGATGGCGGCGACGGTCCCGTTGTTTGCGGCACCGCAATCCGGCCCCGACAATGATGCCGCCTTATGCCGTAGCGGCATTCGGGTCAAAACCCTTTTGGAGCTGCCGGCCCTTCGAGGTCACAGGCCCTTTTGGCAAAAGGCTTTTCCTGGGCCCATCCCATTGGCTAAGGGGGTTGCGGCCCACTCCGTTACCGGGAAACGCCTTTGCTCAGCCTGCCCAATATCCTGACATTGTCGCGCATCGCTGCATTGCCGGTCCTCGTCGCATTATTATGGTATCGCGGCTGGGAAACCGGCTGGCTGCTGGGCTTTGTCGTCTATTGCCTGATCGCCATAACCGATTATTTCGACGGTTATCTGGCCCGCGCGCAGGGCACCGTATCCAAACTCGGCACCTTCCTCGATCCCATCGCCGACAAGATCATGGTCGCTGCCGTCATCCTGCTGCTGGTCGGCACCCGGCATGAACCCGCTGCGATCCAGAACATCCATCTGGTCCCTGCGCTGATCATCCTGTTGCGGGAGATTGCCGTTTCGGGCTTGCGCGAATTTCTGGCCGGGTTGCAGGTGTCGGTTCCGGTCAGCCAGCTGGCCAAATGGAAAACGACCATCCAGATGGTGGCTCTTGGCGCACTGATACTGGCAGGCGGACTGCCTCAATTCGCTTTCATAAAAACCGTCGGCCTTGCCAGCCTGTGGGCCGCCGCAGCGCTGACGCTGGTCACCGGCTGGGATTATCTGCGGGTCGGCCTCAAGCATATGGATTGACCGTGGCGATGCTTGGTCTGGTTTATTTCGCCTGGGTGCGCGAACGCATGGAGTGCGATGGCGAAACCGTCACGCCGCCTGCCGGTATCGCGACCATCGGCGATCTCGTCGACTGGCTGCACGCACGCGACGCACGCGGACGCGCGGCATTTGCCGACCGCGACCGCATTCGTTCGGCGCGCGATGGCCAGATGGCCACGCCGGATACGCCGATCGCAGGAGCGCGGGAGATCGCATTGTTTCCGCCGGTGACCGGCGGATGATCCGTACATCGGTTCAGAATGCCGATTTCGATCCCGGCGCTGAGCTTGCCGCCATTGGCGCGCATGGTGCGGTGGCCAGCTTTATCGGCCATGTCCGCGCCGACGATGGCGTTACCTGCTTATGGCTCGATCATCATCCGACGATGACCCAGGCCGCGCTGGACACTCTGGCCAGCAGTGCAACCCGGCGCTGGCCGCTTGATGCCCTCACTGTGGTCCACCGCGTCGGCGCGCTCGCTGCTGCCGAACAGATCGTCATCGTCATTGCCGCCAGCGCGCACCGCGAAGCCGCGATTACAGCGTGCAGCTATGTCATCGACCGCCTCAAAACCGACGTGCCTTTGTGGAAACGCGAAACCCTGGCCGATGGCAGCCATCGCTGGGTCGAACCGCGCGCAGGCGATGCCGGGCGGGCAGACAGCTGGGATTGAGCGGGTTTGTTCAGCCTGCCCAATGCTTGCGCAATATCTCTGCAAGCATGCCGAACTCCTTTTCGCGCGGGCTATTGCGCCGCCACACAAGCGCAATGGTCCGGCTGTCGTGCGCGCTATCCAGTTCGCGCGTGACCACATTGGTCGGTCCCAGCAGGCCGGCGGAAATCGCCATTGCGGGCACCATCGTCACCCCCAGACCATTGTCGACCATTTGCACCAGCGTATGCAGCGACGTTCCCAGCATCCGCGATCCGGCGCGCAGTTCGGGGCGGTTGCACGCGGCCAGCGCATGGTCCTTCAGACAATGACCATCCTCCAGCAGCAAAAATTGCGCCGGGTCGATGGTGGCGGCATCCACCGGTTCCGGCATGGACGCGGCCATTGCTGCGGGGATGGCGAGCAGCAGACGGTCTTCGAACAACGCGGCGTGGTCGATGTCGCCGCAGGCATAAGGCAGCGCCAGCAGCACGCAATCGACCTGGCCATGGTGCAGCGAATCGCACGCCGCATGACTGGTTTCTTCGCGCAGGAACAGTTTCAGTTCCGGCCGTTCGCGGCGCAATTCGGGCAACAGTCTGGGCAGCAGGAACGGGGCGATCGTCGGGATCACACTCATCCGCAACTCTCCGGCCAGCGGCGTTCCCGCCGCAGCTGCCATCTCGGCCAGTTCCTCCGCCTCCCGCAGCACGCGGTGCGCGCGATCGACGATGCGGTCACCCAAAGGCGTGAAGCGCACGACACGGCGGGTCCGTTCGACCAGCATCATGCCGAGCAGCGACTCCAGTTCGCGGATCCCGGCGGACAGCGTCGATTGCGTCACGAACGTCGCCTCGGCCGCGCGGCCAAAGTGGCCATGCTCCTTTAACGCGATCAGATATTGCAGCTGTTTCAACGTCGGCAGATAGGTTTGCACTGTTCGTCTCCGTCGATGACTATGCCCTTTTCAATCGAAATTGTCTATCACCCGTGCCTTGCCATCGCTGTGTCGCCTGCCAATCTGAGCAGGAACGATAAAGGGGTCACCCATGTTTTCATCGCTGATCGGCTATCTCGACTCGATCAAGGCGCGCGATCCGGCACCGCGGTCGCGCTGGGAAATCCTGCTTTATCCCGGCTTGCTGGCCGTCGGCATGCACCGGATCGCCCACTGGCTGTTCGAAGCCGACCTGTTTTTCCTCGCTCGCATGGTCAATCATCAGGCGCGCTTCCTTACCGGCATCGACATTCATCCCGGTGCGACAATCGGCCGCCACCTGTTCATCGACCATGGATTTTCGGTGATCGGGGAAACCGCGCAAATCGGCGATAATGTCACCATATATCAGTGCGTGACCTTGGGCGGGACCGACCCGGCTAACGGCATTCCCGGCAAACGGCACCCGACGCTGGGCGACGGGGTGATTGTCGGCTCCGGCGCGCAGATATTGGGGCCGATCACCATTGGCCAGCGCGCCCGCATCGGTGCCAATGCGGTCGTGACAAAGGATGTCATGCCCGGCGCGGTGATGGTCGGCATTCCCGCCAAACCGATGCTGGTCGACGCGTCCGAATATGCCCGTGATTTCATTCCTTATGGCACCTGCTGCGACAATCTCGACCCGCACACACAAAAGCTCGAATTGCTGCAATGCCAGCTTATTGAAATGCAGGCCCGCGTGGCAACGCTGATGGAGGAGCGCGACGCCGCGGCGGCCGAGCGACATCCCGCCAAAAAGACCGACCGCGCCTAAATGGGCACGGTTACCACGTTGCCGCTGCCGCGCCTGGCGGGACAGGTCGGGTTTGATCGCGGTGAATTGACCCGCATCCTCGATCTATACGGGCGGATGGTCGCGGCCGGGCATTGGCGCGATTACGCGATGGACTTCGACCGCGATGTCGCCGCCTTCTCGGCGTTTCGCCGGGCGTCGGAGCGCCCTGAAATCCGCATCGAAAAACGCCCCGCCCTGCGCATGAAACAGGGGTTGTGGGCGCTGCTTGGCGAAGGCGGGACAACGCTGAAACGCGGACATGATCTGGCCGGGGTGCTCGCTCCGCTCGAACGGCGATTGCTCAAGCTGGTCGAAAGCTAGGCAACCAGGAAAAGGGCGGCAGGATTGCTCCTGCCGCCCGGATTGCTTTTCCGAGGTCAGCGTCAGCCGCGACGGCGTGCTCAAGGTGCACCGCATCGTGGCCGCCACCGACCCGGGCTACGCCGTCCACCCTCAGCAGATCGAGGCCCAGGTCGAGGGCAGCTTCGTCTACGGCCTGAGCGCGGCGCTCTACGGCGAGTGCACAGTCAAGGACGGCGCCATCGTGCAGAAGAACTTCGACACCTACCCCGTGATGCGCATGGCCGACATGCCCAAGGTCGAGACCGTGATCCTGGGCAGCGGCGGCTTTTGGGGCGGCGTCGGCGAGCCGACGATCGCGGTCGCGGCGCCGGCGGTGCTCAACGCCATCTTCGCCGCCACCGGCAAGCGCATCCGCGAACTGCCGCTGAAGAACCAGAGCCTGAGGGCCTGATGGCGCTGGGCGCGCTGCTGGCGGCGGCCGTGCTGGGCGCCGGCGGGGTGGTGGTCGGCGACGGCATGCCCGAGCCACTCACCGCCGCCTCCGGTGACGCCATGCGCGGCCGCACCATCGTCGGCAGCCGCCAGCAGGGCTTGTGCCTGCTGTGCCACAGCGGCCCGCCTTCTGCCGACTTCCCGCAGACCCAGTTGCAAGGCAACCTGGCACCCAGCCTTGAAGGCGCCGGTGCGCGCTGGAGCGCAGCACAACTGCGGCTGCG
>JANNMK010000045.1:0-1640 GCA_031397785.1 Sphingomonas sp.
TGACCGGGCTGTTCGCCTCGGTCCCGGCCCGCCGCAAGTTTCTTCGCTCGGCGCGCAGCCGCTCAAGCACCAGCCGTTCATGGGCAGCATGCTGATCGACCAGAACCAGACCATCCGCAGCTTCTGCGACAATATAGGTCAGCGCAACCTGTCCGCGCGCAACGCCGAGCGGTGCTTCGTCGGGGACGGCAACCAGAGCCTGTTCGGCACGGGCCGACGGCGGCGCGAGGCCAGCGAACCCGTCAAAGCGACGAGCGGGAGCGTGGAGCGCCGACAACGGTGCATCGGGACCAGTTATCACCCCGCCGCGATCCGCGTCGCCAGGTCCAAGAACCGCACCTGCGTCCCCTTCGCGCTGCCATAATTTCATGGCTGCCGCATCGGCGCTTTGTGCGCTCCTGTGGCCCGCTGCATCGACGGCGCGTCGCAATCCCGAGACGATCATGCCGCGCACCAGCTGCGGATCGCGGAACCGGACTTCGGTTTTGGCTGGATGGACGTTGACGTCGACTTGATCGGCAGGAACATCGAGGAACAGCGCGACGACCGCGTGTCGATCGCGCGCCATGAGATCGGCATAGGCTCCCCGGACCGCTCCGGTCAGCAAACGGTCCTTGACCGGGCGGCCGTTGACGAAAAGATACTGATGGTCGGCAATGCCGCGATGGAAGGTCGGCAATCCTGCGATACCGCCCAGCGCTATGCCATCTCGTGCAAGATCGACGGTGACGCTGTTCGATGCGATCGCACGGTCGGTTAGCGCGGCGACGCGAGAGATGCGATCCTGCCCCGCCGGGACGGCCATAGTGATGCGACCGTCATGGTCCATTGTGAACCCGACCTCCGGACGGGCCATCGCGATGCGTCGCAGCACATCGACGCAGGCGGCATATTCGCTGCGCGCCGAGCGAAGAAACTTGCGGCGGGCCGGGACCGAGGCGAACAGCCCGGTCACCGACAGACGGGTGCCGTTCGGAACAGCTACCGGAACGATGGGGAAAGCGCGGCCATTATCGACTGTAATCGACCATCCGTCATGCCCACTGACACGACTTTCCATCGTTACGCGGGCAACGCTGGCGATCGATGGCAGCGCTTCGCCGCGAAAACCGAGCGTTGCAACCTGTTCGATGGCATCGTCAGGCAGCTTCGACGTGGCGTGGCGCTCGAATGCCAGCGCCAGTTCCTCGCGGGCCACGCCGCAGCCATCATCGCTGACCGTGATGCCATCAATCCCTCCAGTGTTCAGGATGATGGAAATCCGCGTCGCCCCGGCATCGACAGCATTTTCGACCAGTTCCTTTAGCGCGCTTGCCGGGCGTTCAACGACTTCGCCTGCAGCGATGCGATTGACGAGGTTTTCGGGCAGACGGCGTATTGACATGATTAGCGTCCTAGCGCAGTCGCTGCGGCACTGCGACCCGTTCCCGATCGGTATTTTCTCCCCCAGCCGTTTGCAGCCTTGCAACCGAGCCGCAGGGGGATAAGTCGAAAAGTCACGGGCGCGAGAGATATTCCGGCCCGCGTTTCAGCGTCACCTGCCCGGTGGCCGGCGCCCGGGCACAGCGATGGGCGAACCAATGGGCATATTTTCAAACCTGTTCAAATTTTCCTCAAACGACATGGCGATCGATCTCGGC
>JANNMK010000083.1:0-2854 GCA_031397785.1 Sphingomonas sp.
TGACCGGCGCGGGCTTCGCTGGGTCGGAATTGCGGGCATCGGCGACAAGCGGTTCGAGCGCGGGCTTGCTGCGATCGCGCTGGCCCGCGTGGTCGTAGGTCCATGCTGACAGTGGTGCGGTGCACTGCTATCGGCGTGGGATGACCGAGCTTTCCCTGATCCGTAACTTCTCAATCATCGCGCATATCGACCATGGCAAGTCGACACTGGCCGACCGGCTGATCCAGCATACCGGAGGTCTTTCCGCCCGCGAAATGACCAGCCAAGTGCTTGATAACATGGACATAGAGAAGGAACGCGGGATCACCATCAAGGCGCAGACGGTGCGTCTTGCCTATACCGCGGAGGATGGCAAAACCTATCAGCTCAACCTGATGGACACGCCGGGGCATGTCGATTTCGCCTATGAGGTGTCGCGCAGTCTGGCGGCGTGCGAAGGCGCGCTGCTGGTCGTCGATGCAGCGCAGGGCGTCGAGGCGCAGACGCTGGCCAATGTCTATCAGTCGATCGAGCATGACCATGAGATCGTGCCGGTGATCAACAAGATCGACCTGCCCGCGGCGGACGTCGACAAGGTCAAGGCCGAGATCGAGGATATCATTGGGCTGCCCGCCGATAATGCGGTGCTGGCCAGCGCCAAGGCGGGGATCGGCATCGCCGAGACGCTGGAAGCGATCGTCACCCGCATCCCGCCGCCATCGGGCGACCGCGACGCGCCGCTGAAGGCGATGCTGGTCGACAGCTGGTACGACCCCTATCTGGGTGTTGTCATCCTCATCCGGGTGATCGACGGCAGCATCAAGAAGGGCCAGCAGATCAAGTTCATGCAGGCCGGCACTCAGCATCTCATCGACCGGGTGGGCTGTATGCGACCCAAGATCGAGCAGCTCGACGAGCTCGGCCCCGGCGAGATCGGCTTCATCACCGCGCAGATCAAGGATGTGGCGCAGGCGCGCGTCGGCGACACCATCACCGACGCGAAAAAGCCAGCGGCAAAGGCCCTGCTGGGATTCAAGACCGTGCAGCCGGTGGTGTTCTGCGGGCTGTTCCCGACCGATGCCGCCGATTTTGAAAAGCTGCGCGAAAGCATCAGCAAGCTGCGGCTGAACGACGCGTCGTTCAGTTTCGAGATGGAAAGTTCCGCCGCGCTGGGCTTTGGCTTTCGCTGCGGGTTCTTGGGTCTGCTCCACCTCGAGATCATCCAGGAGCGGCTGACGCGCGAATATGACCTCGACCTGATCACTACCGCGCCGTCGGTGGTCTACAAGCTCAGCCTGTCGAAATCGAAAACCGAGGGCGCCAAGGACATCGAGCTGCACAATCCTGCGGACATGCCCGACCCCAATCGGATCGACAGCATCCAGGAGCCGTGGATTGAAGCGACGATCTATTGCCCCGACGAATATCTCGGCTCAATCCTGAAACTGTGCCAGGACCGGCGCGGTATCCAGAAGCAATTGACCTATGTGGGAGGTCGCGCGCAGATCGTCTATGAACTGCCGCTCAACGAAGTGGTGTTCGACTTTTACGATCGCTTGAAGAGCATCAGCCGCGGCTATGCCAGTTTCGACTATCATCAGATCGGCCATCGTGAGGGCGACCTCGTCAAGATGAGCATCATGGTCAATGGCGACCCGGTCGATGCGCTGTCGATGATCGTCCACCGCGGCACGGCCGAGAGCCGCGGGCGGGGGATGTGCGAGCGGCTGAAGGACCTGATCCCGCGCCACCTTTTCAAGATCCCCATCCAGGCGGCGATCGGCGGCAAGGTGATCGCGCGCGAGACGATCGCGGCGATGCGCAAGGACGTGACCGCCAAATGCTATGGCGGCGACATAAGCCGCAAGAAGAAGCTGCTCGACAAGCAGAAGGAAGGCAAGAAGCGGATGCGCGAATATGGCAGCGTCAGCATCCCCCAGGAGGCCTTCATCGCCGCGCTCAGAATGGGCGAGGAGTGAAATTTAAGACCGCGGCAGCCCGGCGCTGGTGAGGAGCGGTTCCGCCGGTTCGTCGTAAGCATGATGCCCGACTGTCGCACCATGCACCCCGTCTCCAGGGATGACGGTTCACCGGCTCAGGAGACGCTGCGCGAGCCTAATGGCGGGTGGTGACGCCCGCCTGTGTATCAGTCTGATGAAGGCTGCCCGCGGCAGCGGCGTCATCGCTAGCGGCAGCCTCGGCATCAACGCGATCGATCACTTCGGCGATGTTGCGTTCCTGCTTGCCGGCGAGGGGGTGTCGGTTCTCGGGTTTGCGCATGAAGCGGACCAGGAGAGCGACGGCGATCGCAAGGGCGGCAATCAGGGTGAACAGCATCAGGGCCGGGATGATCGCTTCGGTGGACATGGCTAACCCTTTCGCTTGGCGACGCTGTCGCGTGTCCGCGCGGGGACTCTGTCGCTGGCTCTATCCGTTAACCTTCTCTGCCGGGGATGGTTCCGCACCTGGCGGGGGGCAACATGTGGATCGGCGGCGCAGAACGCGGCGGTCGGTCACGCGCCCGCCGGATCGGCGCTGTCGCCGTGCCCCGCCGGGGTTGGCGACGCGCCATGCGGAAAGTGCATGATAGGCGGCGCGTCCGCCCATGCCGCGTCGGCGTAGAGGTCGGCCACGACATCGATATAGCCGTCTTCTGTGACGCATTGGGCCTCTGCCGCCTCTATGTCTTCGCGCAGTCAGTCGGACATGTTATCGATGCTCGGCATGTTGAACCCGTCGTCGTCCAGCGCCTCGACCTGCCATTCGGCGCGCCATTTGTCGCGCAATCTGGCGAGGCCGGCGGGCAGCCCATGGTGCATTTCGAGGCTGTCGACACCGCCGAACCGTTCAGGGTCATGATCATCGAGGACGACCC
>JANNMK010000080.1:0-3324 GCA_031397785.1 Sphingomonas sp.
TGTTCCCTGGCGGCGGCTGGTATACCGAGATTCTCGCGCCGCTGGCCGCAACCGGCGGCGGCCGTTATCATGCGGCCGGCCCGTTCGAGCGCGGGCTGAACGGTGTGCGCGCATTGCAGACCGCCAATCCGGCGCTGTACGCCGACGCCCAGCTGGCCGCTTTCCCGGCCAGCGATGCCGGGCCGTAAGTGGCCGATGGCAGCGCCGATGTCGTGCTGACGTTCCGCAATATCCATAATCTGAGGTTTGCCGGGCTGGACCAGACCGCCGCCGCGTTTCGCGAGATGTTCGCGATGCTGAAGCCGGGCGGTCGGCTGGGCATTGTCGAACATCACCTGCCCGAAGATATGCCATCGGCGATGGAGGAGAGCAGCGGTTACATGAAGCGCAGTTCGGTGGTTGCGTTTGCGCAGGCCGCCGGATTCCGCCTGGTCGCGGAGAGCGAAATCAACGCCAATCCGCGCGACACCCACGATCATCCGCGCGGCGTATGGACGCTGCCGCCGGTATCGCGCGGCGCGGCGCAGGACCCCGATGCTGCCCGTTATCTGGCGATCGGCGAGAGCGACCGGATGACGTTGCTGTTCGTCAAGCCCGAGTGACCGGTGGCGGCGGACGAAAGCGGGGCATCCGCCGATGACAGGCCCTGCTGATCCACAGCCGCGGACCCGGTCGCCCTGGTCGCGATGACGGCACGCCAGCCGAGCATCCACCGCCCGGTTGCCGGGATAATCGTCCGGCTGGCGGCGGTGGCGGTTCTGGCGGTGATGTTTGCGCTGGTTAAACTGACTGCGGCGCACGATGTGCATATCGTCGAGCAGCTGTTTTACCGGCAGGCGTTCGCATTGCCGGTGGTGATCGGCTGGGCGGCGTTCGGTCCCGGCTTCGGCTCGCTCGGGACGGCGCGGATCGGGGTGCATGCATCCCGCATGACATTGGGGTTGATCGCGATGAGCCTCAACTTTCTGGGCATGACATTATTGCCGCTGGCCGAAGCGACGGTGATCGGATTTACGGTTCCGCTGTTCGCCACCATATTGGCTGCCATCCTGCTGTCCGAAAGGGTCGGACGCTATCGCTGGACTGCGGTTGCCGTCGGCTTTGCCGGTATTCTGGTCGTTATCCGTCCCGATGCCGCGGCATTGCATTCGAGCGGAACGCTGATCGCGCTGACCGGCGCGGTCGCCACCGCCGGGGTGACGATTTTCATTCGCCAGCTGGGCCAGACGGAAGCGGCGGTGACGACGGTGTTCTGGTTCACCGCGCTGTCCATGGTGCCGCTCGGCCTGCTGATGCTGGGTTACGGCCGGACGCATGACGGGACGACATGGGCGCTGCTTGCCGCCATGGGCGCGAGCGGGGCGGTGGCGCAATTGCTGCTGACGACGTCGCTGCGGCTGGCGCCGGTATCGGTGGTGCTGCCGATGGACTATACCGGGCTGATCTGGGCGAGCCTGCTGGGGTGGCTGGTATTTGCCGCTTTGCCGGTGCCGGCGACACTGATCGGCGCGCCGATCGTCATTGCCAGCGGCCTTGCGATATTGTGGCGCGAACACCGGCTGGGCAAGGCGCGCAGGACGGCAGCAATCGAGACCGGAGCGTGAGCGATGCGTGTCAAGAGCGCTGGACACCGCCCTAGCTTGACCATACACTGATTCTGCTGGCTCAACCCCCCGGAGTGGTTTTCATGATTCGTCGCTTTGCCCTGCCGCTGATCGCGCTCGCTGCCGCCTTGCCCGCTGTTGCCCAACAGGCTGATGAAGGTCAGTCGCCCAATCGCGACATCGTGGTGACCGGGCGCAGTTTGCAGGATACCGCCGATGCGCTGGCCGCTTGCCTGGCGCGCAATTGCCCGCCCGATCAGGATATTGCCGCGACCCTTGCGCATGCCGAAAACCAGTTTCTGTCCGGCGATTATCGCGATGCGCGCGGCACCATGCTGTCGTCGATCCGGCGCAACAACCGCGAAGCGCAGCGCTTTCCGGTCGAAGTTTCCGACCTTTATCGCGCCAATGGCCGGGTAGCAGCGCATCTGGGCGAAACCCGCGCCTATCAGATGGCCGTGCTGAACATGCGCGATGCGCTGGTCGACGGCCTGCCCGCGACCGATGCACGCGTGCTGGCGGCACAGATTGAAGTGGCGGACAGCCGCGCGCGGCTGGGCTATCCCGATGAGGCGCGCGACGGCTATAGGCGCATCGCCGACGATGCCGATGCGGCGGGCGTGCCGCGGGTTGCCGCCTTTGCCAAAATCCGGATCGCCACCGCCGATCTTCCCAAGGACAAGGCTGCGCGCCGGTCCGACCGCGAACGCAGCGCACGCGCGACGCTGACCGAAATAGCGAGGCAGGGCGACACGGTCGGTGCCGATCTGGCGCTGATGGCGGAGGTGATGCTGGCCCGGGTGGAGCGGGACGATGGCAATATGGCGCGGACCCAGAGTCTGGTTGCGCGCTTTGCCCAAGGCGGCGGGACGCAGCGGCCCTTGCTGATTTCAAGTCAGCCGATCACATTGCAGGACAGCGCCGGTGACGCGAGCGAAGAACGATCCGGCAATGTGCTGTCGCGCACCAGCGCCGGGCTCGACGATCGCTGGATCGATGTCGGCTACTGGATCAATGCCGATGGCCGGGTCAGCGACTATGAAGTGCTGCGCAATTCCGGCGGTATCGGCGGCTGGACGACGGCGGTCGAACGATCGGTCAAGAGCCGTCAATATGCGCCGCTGGCCGGGGAGCGCGGGGTGGCGTCCGCGGGCTTTTACATCGTCGAACGCTATACGTTGACGGCCGGGATCGAGAGCGGGATTGCCTGCACCGGGAGCCGCTTGCGCTGCCGTTCGCCCAACCTCAGGGTCGAGCGCATCGACCTGACGCCCGAGGATCTGGGCGACCAGCCGACGCGCGCAAGCTGAACCGGGCCGGGGCCGAGGACGCTAAATCGCCTTTGCCGCAGAGCGGGCACGTGCTTCGCGGACCGCCAGCCAGATCAGCAGGCCGACCGGGCCCACCATCAGCGTGGCGAACAGGACGGGAAGCTGAATGAGGCGGCCGAACCCCTTGGCATCGGCATCGCGCGCAATCCACAGGCCGGTAAACAGGTCGAACGCGAGATAATGGGTCCAGCCGATCACCGCGCCGCCCTTGCTGTCGAACAGCGCCATGACCCCGGCGAGCGAGGTAAAATCCATGCCGCCGCCGCCCGCCGGGCCTTCGCCGTCGACCATGCCTGACACCAGCCCGCCGAGCATGATGGCATAGGCAAGGCACAGGAGAGCGATGCCGAGATACATGACGGCGGACAGGGCAAGCGGCTTGCGCGGGG
>JANNMK010000168.1:0-2328 GCA_031397785.1 Sphingomonas sp.
GGAGTCTGTCGACGCCTCCACCAGCTTCGCTGGTCCCCCTCCCCGGCCGGGCACCGGGTCCGATCTCCAGGGCATGCGGACCACGGCGCGCAAAGTCGGCAATCATTATGTCATCAACGGCAGCAAGACCTACATCACCAACGGCCAGAATGCCGATCTGGTGCTGGTCTGCGTCAAGACCGACACCGAGGTTCAGCCAGCCTATAAGGGGATTTCGATCGTCCTCGTCGAGGCGAACCGGGAAGGCTTCCAGCGGGGCCGAAACCTCGACAAGATCGGCCAGGACGAAGCCGACACCAGCGAGCTGTTTTTCAACGACGTGCGCGTGCCGATGACCAATTGCCTCGGCGAAGAGGGCAAGGGGTTTATCTATCTGATGAGCGAGCTGCCGCAGGAACGGCTGTCGATCGCCATATCGGCGCAGGCATCGGCGCAGCGGGCATTAGACGATACGGTGGAGTTTACCCGCGACCGCAAGGCATTCGGCAAGCCGATCCTCGATTTCCAGAATACGCGGTTCGTGCTCGCCGACCTCAAGACCAAGCTGCAGGTCGGCTGGGCGCATCTCGACTGGGCGCTGGCCCGGCATCTGCGCCGCGAACTGACCGCCGAGGAAGGCGCGGCGGCTAAGCTATGGCACACCGATTTCCAGTGGGAAGTGATGGACAAATGCCTGCAACTGCATGGCGGCGCGGGCTATATGAACGAATATCCGATCGCCCGGGCGTGGCGCGCGGCGCGGGTGACGCGGATTTTCGGCGGCACCAACGAGATCATGAAGGAATTGATCGGGCGCAAATTATAGCGCGCCGCAGCCGGTCGATCGGAAGTCCACGCACCCCTCCGACGGCTTCTTGATTTATCGTTTAATATCAGTAGTATAGTCCGGCACCAAGGGGATATTTGGTGTGGACATCCGCCGTTTGAGAGGAATATCGCCATGCCCACCGCTTATATCGTCGATGCCGTTCGGACCGCTGGCGGCAAGCGGGGCGGCCGGCTGGCCGGCTGGCACCCGGTGGATATGGCGGCGGCGACGCTGGATGCGCTTGTGACGCGGGCCGGGATCGACGGCAAGGCGATCGACGATGTCATCATGGGCTGCGTCATGCAGGGCGGGCAGCAGGGCCTGCAGGTCGGCCGCAACGCCGTGCTGGCGGCCAAGACGCTGGGCGAAAGCGTGCCTGCGGTGACCATCGACCGGCAATGCGGATCGTCGCAGCAGGCGATGCAGTTTGCCGCCCAGGCGGTGATGTCCGGCACCCAGGACATGGTGATCGCCGCAGGCGTCGAGAGCATGACCCGGGTGCCGATGGGTTCGACCGTGATGTTCCACATGAAGGAGGGGCTGGGCAATTATAAGTCGCCGTGGCTCGAGGAGGCCTATCCCGGTATCCAGTGGTCGCAGTTCATGGGCGCCGAGATGATCGTCAAGAAGCACGGCTTTGCCAAGGATGATCTCGACCGCTTCGCCCTGTCCAGCCATCAGAAGGCGAGGGCGGCAACCGAAGCCGGCTTGTTCGAGGACGAGATCGTCCCGCTGACCATCGAAACGCCCGATGGCCCGGCGACGCATCTGATTGATGAAGGCATCCGCATGGACGCGACGCTGGAAGGCATCGCCGGTGTCAAGCTGCTGACCCCGGACGGCACGATAACCGCCGCTTCGTCGAGCCAGATTTGCGATGGCGCGTCGGCGGTGCTGATCGTGTCGGAAGACGCGCTCAAACGCCATGGGCTGACGCCGATCGCGCGCATCCACACTCTGACGGTGACGGCGGGCGATCCTGTCATCATGCTCGAGGAGCCATTGTTCGCGACTGACCGCGCGCTGCAGCGGGCGGGGATGCGGATCGGCGATATCGATCTCTATGAAGTCAATGAGGCGTTCGCGCCGGTGCCGCTCGCCTGGCTCAAGCACACCGGCGCGGACCCATCGAAGCTCAATGTCCATGGCGGCGCCATCGCGCTCGGCCACCCGCTCGGCGCAAGCGGCACCAAGCTGATGGCGACGTTGCTGGGGGCATTGAAGGCGCGCGGCAAGACATACGGATTGCAGACGATGTGCGAGGGCGGCGGGGTCGCCAATGTCACCATCGTCGAGCGGTTTTGATTATACTCTCTCCCGCCGTGCGGGAGAGCGGTAGCGGCGAAGCGCCGGGGTGAGGGTGTGTCGGCAAGAGCACGGCTTTATGTCGCTAACCCTCACCGCTGCGACTAAGTTCGCGTGGCGCTCACTAAGTCTCGCTCCTCTCCCGCGGGCGGGAGAGGGCTAAGAAAGGAACCAGTTCAATGATCCTCGATTCCACCGTATCCGCCGTCATCACC
>JANNMK010000191.1:0-3857 GCA_031397785.1 Sphingomonas sp.
GGACCGCGATACCGTCCGCGACGAAGCCAGAAAGGCCGCGGTCCTCGCCAACGTCGCCCGCCACGCCCAAGCCATGGGCCTCCCCCCAAAAGCCCTCACCGATCTGTGGGAGGTGCTCATCGAACAGTCGATCGCCTATGAATATGAAGAATGGGACAAGACAAGGCGCTAAGCCCGGTCATTCAGGGGAGGTGTGGGGAGTTGAAGGAGAGTTTACAGCCAGCGTCAACGCCAGGCTACGGTATCACAATCCCCGCCGCCCCTTGGCGATGGCACCCAATATACCGCGCAGCATCTGCACTTCCTTGGCGCTCCACGCCGGCTTGGTCAGCAGGGTCCTCAGCGACCGCAACGTCGCACCCCGCCGCTCCGCGGGCCGGAAATAGTCGACCTCGTCGAGCATCGTCGTCGTCGCCTCGATCAGTCCGTCGAGGTCGCCCTGCGGTGCCGGTGACGCCAGGTCCACCACCGGCGGCTGCGCCAGACCCTCGCCTTTCGACCACTCATAGGCCGCCAGGATCACCGCCTGCGCCAGATTGAGAGAGGCAAATTCGGGATTGATCGGCACCGTCAAGATCGTCCGCGCCAACGCCACCTCATCGGTCTCCAGCCCCGACCGTTCCGGCCCGAACACCAGCGCCGACCGCCCCGGCTCGGCATGGATGATCGCTGCGGCCTCGGCCGGATCGACCACCGGCATCACCAGCCCGCGCCGCCGTACCGTAGTGGCAAAAACATGGCTGCAATCCGCCACCGCCTCGGCCAGCGTGGCATGCACGCTTGCACCAGACAGCACGGCATCCGCCCCCGATGCCGCTGGACCTGCATCGGGGTTCGGCCAGCCGTCGCGCGGTGCGACCAGCCGCATCTCGGTCAGTCCGAAATTCAGCATCGCCCGCGCCGCTTTGCCGATATTCTCGCCCAGTTGCGGCCGGACGAGGACGATGATCGGCTTCAGCGGCCCGGACCGCTCAAATCGGCCACTCCGCCGGAATCACGTTGCATCTCGCGCGCGGCCTCGCGTGCCCGTTCGCCGCTTTCATCCTGTTCGCCGACCGTGCGGCAGACGCGCTGCCCGCCCAGGCGGCTGCCGGTGATGCGCACCATTCGGCAAACGCGCTCCGGCGGTCGCGCTGGTTGCGTATGTTGCTGGGCCGGTGGCGCGGGCTGGGCGGACGGCTGCGCGGGAGCAGGGGGCGTGGATGCAGCGAGCAGTATAGCAAGGATCATGGGGAGGGGTTCCACTTGTTCTGACGAGCCTATCGTTAGCATGACAAATCCCGCCAAGCCAAGCCGTCACTCGCCGCCGACCGCCTTTACGCTGGCGGCAAATTCCTCAAAATCGGTCGCCTCGGCAAAGTCCTTGTAGACGCTGGCGAAGCGGATGTAGGCGACACTGTCGAGCGACTTCAGCGCGTCCATCACCCGTGCGCCGATCTCATCTGTTGCAACCTCCGTGTCGCCCTGGGTTTCGAGGCTTCGCTGGATGCCAGATACCATGCGGTCGATGCGCGCCGGGTCGATCGGGCGCTTGCGGCAGGCGATGGTGACCGAACGGAACAGCTTGTCGCGGTCGAAGGGTTCGCGGGAGCCGCCTGTTTTGACCACCGTCACTTCGCGCAACTGGATACGCTCGAATGTCGTGAAGCGTGCGGTGCAGCCTTCGCACTGCCGTCTGCGGCGAATAGCCGCCCCGTCTTCGGTGGGGCGGCTATCCTTTACCTGGCTGTCTTCATGGCCGCACGACGGACATTTCATCCGTTCTTCTTGTCCTCTCGGTTGGCCACATAGCCGGCACCTACCATGGCGCCCAATATGGGCCCGACCACCGGGATGACGATCGACGCAACCGCGCCTACGGCGGCGCCTGCGACGACCTTGGAGCGGTTTTCCGGCTCCATCGCGGCCTTGCCGATGCGCGCGACCTCGTCGATCGCCTTGTCGGCGCTGTCGATCATCCGGTCGAAAAAGGATTGCGCGCCACCGGAGCCAGTCGCTTCGCGGTGCAGTTCCGACCCCTGGTTATGGGCCTTTTCTTTCGAATCACGGGGCATTTTCAGTCTCCAAATTCCCTTGCCGTGTTACTTGTATCACACACGCAGGAGACTTAGCCAGCGTAGATTGGAAAGCGTTCACATAGCGCACGGACACGCAGGCGGACATCGGCTTCGACATGAGGGTCGCCATGCTCGCCCCGGGCAGCAAGGCCATCGAGCACATCGGCAACCAGATCGCCAATCGCCTCGAATTCGCCAATGTCGAAGCCGCGAGTCGTGCCGGCCGGGCTGCCGACGCGGATGCCGCTGGTCTTCATTGGCGGCAGCGGGTCGAACGGGATGCCGTTCTTGTTGCAGGTGATGCCTGCCCGTTCCAGCGCTTCATCGGCATCGCGCCCGGTTATGCCGAGCGGGGTGAGGTCGACGAGCGCCAGATGCGTATCGGTGCCGCCGGTCACCAGATTGCTGCCGCGTGCCTTCAGACGGGCGGCCAGCGCCTGTGCATTGGCGACCACGGCCCGGGCATAATCCTTGAATTCGGGTTGTAGCGCTTCGCCGAAGGCGACGGCCTTGGCAGCGATCACATGCATCAGCGGGCCACCCTGAAGCCCGGGGAACACCGCCGAATTGATCCGCTTGGCCAGCGCCGCATCATTGGTCAGGATCATCCCGCCGCGCGGGCCGCGCAGCGTCTTGTGGGTGGTTGTCGTCGCGATATGCGCGTGCGGGAAAGGTGACGGGTAGATACCCGCTGCGACCAGCCCGGCGAAATGGGCCATGTCGACCATGAACAGCGCGCCGACATCGTCGGCAATGCTGCGGAACCGGGCAAAGTCGATGATCCGCGGATACGCCGAGCCACCGGCAAAGATCAGCGCCGGACGATGTTCGCGGGCCAGCGCCTCGACCTGGTCATAATCGATCAGATGATCGTCGGCGCGCACGCCGTATTGGACGGCGTTGAACCATTTGCCCGACATCGCCGGGCGTGCGCCATGCGTCAGGTGGCCGCCGGCGTCGAGGCTCATGCCCAGGATGGTGTCGCCGGGCTTAGTGAGCGCGAGCATCACCGCGCCATTGGCTTGCGCGCCCGAATGCGGCTGGACGTTGGCAAAGCCGCAGTTGAAGAGCTGTTTGGCGCGCTCGATCGCCAGCGTTTCGACCGCGTCCGACGGGGCGCAGCCCTGATAGTAGCGCCGCCCGGGGTAGCCTTCGGCATATTTGTTGGTGAGAACCGAGCCTTGCGCTTCGAGCACCGCCTGAGAGACGATGTTTTCCGAAGCGATGAGCTCGATCTGGGTCTGTTCGCGGTCGAGTTCGGCGGCGATCGCCGCAGCGACCCGGGGGTCGGCGTCGGCCAGCGAGCGGGTGAAGAAGCCCGCGGGCTGGACGTCGGTGAGTTCGGGGGCGGTGGCCATTGGTCAGTCCTTGGGGTGCGAGAGCAGATCGACGCGGTGCTGGTGGCGGCCGCCTTCGAAATCGGTGGCGAGGAAGGCGGCGACGCAGGCTTTCGCCATCTCGGGCCCGATCAGCCGCGATCCGAGCGCGATGGCATTGGCGTCGTTATGAGTGCGGGCGAGGGTCGCCGAGAGCGGCTCGTTGACCTGCGCGCAGCGGCACCCGGGGTTGCGATTGGCCGCAATCGCGATGCCGATCCCCGACCCGCACACGGCAATCCCGCGGTCGGCGTCTCCCGAGGCGACGGCGCGGCCGAGCCGCGCGCCATAGTCGGGATAATCGACGCTGTCGGGGCCGTTGGTGCCGAGGTCGATGATTTCATGACCTTCCTCGGCCAGCCAGGCGGCGAGCAGGTCCTTCAGTTCGAAACCGGCGTGGTCGGCGGAGAGGGCGATGCGCATC
>JANNMK010000334.1:0-15583 GCA_031397785.1 Sphingomonas sp.
GATGGCGGCGGCATAGGTCGCGCGGCGGGTTTCGCCCTGATCATATTGGTTGCCGATCACGGTCAGCGTTCGCGCCCGCGCGGCATGGGCGATCGCATAGCGGGGATCGGCGAGTATCGCGGCGTCGAATGCTGCCAGCGCACCTCTGTCGCTTGCCTCGTCGCTGCCGCGATCGAAAAGGTCCTTGCCGCGCAGGAAGGCATCATAAGCGGCAAGGTCGGTGGTCGTCCCGGTCGCCCGTGGTTCGGCCGGTCCGGCGCTGCGTTCGATCACCTCGGCGGTGAGCGCGCCTGTTACGGCACCGGCAATCTGTTCCTGAATGGCAAAGACGTCGGCGACCGGGCCATCGAATGTTTCCGACCATTTCGGAAATCCGGTCGCGCCATCGATCAGTTCGGCGGCGATACGCAATGTCCCGCCTTCGCGGCGAACATTGCCGTCCAGCACATAGCCGACGCGCAATTGCCGGGAAATACGCCGCACATCCTCCTCGCTGGCGCGGAATTTGTTGGACGATGCCTGCGCTGCAACCTGAAGCAGCGGGTTGCGGGACAGTTGCGAGCGCACTTCGGCGGCGAGGCCATCGGAGAAATAGGTCACATCGGGATCGCGGCTGAGATTGTCGAATGGCAGCACGGCAATGCTGTTGGCATTGGCAGGTGCGCTGCCGATCAGCCCGCTCCACCACGCCGCTGCTCCGCCGAGAACCACAGTGCCCACTGCACCGCCGATCAGCGCTCGCCGGTCGATTGCTGCCAGCAACGGCTGGCGTGCAGCCGCCACCGGCACTGGCGGCGGGCCATCGTGCAAAGCGGCCACTGCACGGATCATTATGTCATAAGCAGGCGCATTGCCCCGTGCCTTGCCAAGGTCGATCGTCTGAAACTGGCGGAAGCCGAGGGGCGGCTCGACGCGATCAAGCGTCAATGGCACCAGACAGCGCCGGTCGCGACCGCGCGTCGCCTCGTCATGCACCCAGTGCGAATCGATCGACGTTCTGGTCCACAGCACGACAACCGCCTGCGCATTTTCGAGCGCATTCTGGGTGGTCTGCGCGAACCGCTCGCCGCCTTCGAGCAGGCCATCCCACCACACGGCGTAGCCCGCCGCCTCAAGCCTGGCGATTATCGGCAGCGCGCGTTTGCGATCGGCACGGGCGTAGCTAAAGAATATGCTGGTCGCACGGTTAGCTGCGCTATCCGGTTGCTCGACGACCGTCATTGGCTGTTACACCGCCCCCTCATGCCCGCCACCGGCTAATTGTCGATGTGAACGACCCTAAGCCTATGCTTTCGCTGGCAAGGGAACAAGCTTTCTCGCTCAGTTGGTCTGAATCGCTTGTCGCAAACGCGGGGCCGGTTACTGTGCGTAAAAGGTGGGGGTTGGGTGGCGATGTCCGAATCATTTGCGTTGCCGCTGCCACGTTTCACGCTGGGCATTACCGGGCACCGCAGCGACAATCCGGCTTTTGATGCCAATCAAGGCGCGATAGATGCAGCGCTTGGCGTGATCTGCGACGCAGTTGACGGGGCCGTCGCTGCCGGTGGCGGGCCGATGGCACCAGTTCGGTTGCACGGCCTGCTTGCCATCGGCGCCGATGTCATGGCTGTGGAGCAGGCGCTGGCACGCGATTGGGACGTGGTTGCACCGCTGCCATTCGGCCTCGACCTTGCGATTGCAATCAACAGTCATCCGGCGACGGCTGCCGATGCGAGCGCTTTGCTGGCAGGCGGATTACCGGCATTGCCTGCGGTCGCTGATCGGGCATCGCACCTGCGCGCTCTGGCGAGCCGGGTGCAGCGCTTCGAACTTGCCGAGCAGGATGCAGCTGTTGCCGGGCTGTGGCTGGCGGCCCTCGAGCATCCGGACGATCATCGTGCTGCTGCTGCTTTTGCCGCCATTGCGTCGGACCGCGCGGCCAGCGCAGGGCGAGTGATGATCGAACAGTCCGATGTGCTGATCGCGATCTGGGACGGGATTACCCCTGGCGCGGTCGGCGGAACCCGGCACACGATGGCCGCGGCGCTCGATGTGGGTGTGCCGGTGCTGCGCATCGATGCGCGCGATCCAACCCGGATCATGCTGCTGCACAGCCCCGAGGCGCTCGATAGTGCGCGTGAGTGCGCGACCGCCGAAACCATCGCCGCTTTCGTCCGCAGCATTGTCAGCCCGGCGGGCAGCCATCGCAACGACAGCGCCATCCGCTTTCACGCCGAACAATGGCATCCGTCGAGCGCCCGGCGGTTTCACGCCTATCGCCGGGTCGAGGCACTGTTCGGGCGTTCCGGCGGCGCGCGCTTCGCTACTTTGCGCGAAACCTATGCGCTGCCCGAGGCATTTTCTGATGGCACAGGCCGACCGCTGATCGAAACGGCGCGGTCCATGCCGGGCAGCGACACCGGCTTTGTCGCGCGCATCGGCAGCGACATCATGCGCCGCTTTGCCTGGGCCGATGGTCTGTCGACCTATTTGTCGGATGCGTATCGCGGCGGGATGGTGATGAATTTCCTGTTGTCAGCAATGGCCATCACGGCGGGCGTTGCCTATCTGCCGGTGGCCAGCATCGACTGGAAATGGCCGTTTGCGCTCACCGAACTGGCGCTGCTGCTCGCCATCGTCGCGATCACCATGATCGGACGCAGGCGCCGCTGGCATGGGCGCTGGTTCGAAACCCGGCGGGTTGCCGAATATCTGCGCCATGCGCCCATTTTGCTGTTGCTTGGGGTCGCGCGCCCGGCCGGGCGCTGGCCGCGCGGATCGGAGACCTCATGGCCCGAACATTATGGCCGCGATGCGTTGCGCGCGATGGGTCTGCCGTCGGTTGCGATCACTCAGGCCTATCTGCGGGACGCGCTGGCAAAGCTGCTCGGCGACTATGTCGAGGGGCAGCGCGCCTATCACCGCGTCAAGGCCAAGCGGCTGACAACTGTGCATCACCGGCTTGACCGGACATCCGAGTGGTTCTTCATCCTCGCGCTTGGTTCGGTCGCAACCTATCTCGTGCTGCTCGCCGGTGGCGCGGCGGGACTGGTCTCGCCTGCGCTGGCACATGATGGCTCGAAAGCGTTCACCTTCCTCGGCATCGTCCTTCCCGCGCTTGGCGGCGCATTTGCGGGCATCCGCTATTTCGGGGATTTCGAACGCTTCGCTGCGATTTCGGACGTGACGGCAGGGCGGCTCGAAACGCTCGAGGCGCGGATCGGCACACTGCTCGAAAACCCCGCCGTCGATCTGCGCTACGCTCAGGTCGCGGCCCTCGCGCACGCCATGGACGATATCGTCATCGCCGAAATAGAAAGCTGGCAGGCGGTGTTCGCCGGCAAGAATATCGCGGTGCCGGTATAGCCCGGGGCTAGTCCATGGTCCGGATGATCGCCGAAAAATCGAGCCCGTCGTTACCTGCGTCGGCAAACGCCTGATAAAGTTCGGCGGCGCGGCTGCCCATCGGGATGGTCGCGCCCACGGATTGCGCGGCTTCGACCGCCAGCTTGAGGTCCTTGAGCATCAGCGCGGTGGCGAACCCGCCCAGATAACCGGCGTCTGCCGGAGTTTCCGGCCCCACGCCGGGAACCGGACAATAGCTGGTCATCGACCAGTTCTGCCCCGACGCCTGGCTGGCGATGTCGAAAAATATCTGCGGGTCGAGGCCCAGCTTCTGCGCCATGGCAAATGTTTCCGCGGTCGCGATCATCGATGCGCCGAGCAGCATGTTGTTGCAGATTTTTGCCGCTTGCCCAGCGCCCGCGCCGCCCGCGTGGATCACTGCCTTGCCCATGTCCGCCAATATCGGTTCGGCGCGGGCGAACGCCTCGGCGCTGCCGCCGACCATGAAGGTCAGCGTGCCGCCGTTCGCCGCCGCGATCCCGCCGGATACCGGCGCGTCGACGGCAGCCAGCCCTTTGGCCGATGCGGCTTCGGCATTGGCGCGCGCGGTCGCAACATCGATGGTCGAGCAATCGAGCAGCAGCGTCCCCGGTGCAGCGTTGGGGAAAACCTCACCTTCATACACGGCCGCGACGTGGCGGCCCGCAGGCAGCATCGTCACGATCGCCTCGGCCCCGGCGATCGCCTCGGCGGCGGATCCAGCCATCTGGCATCCGGTTTCACCGGCGCGCTCCAGCGCATCGGCATTAAGGTCGAATGCCCGCACATCATGGCCCGATTTGGCCAGATTGCCCGCCATTCCGCCGCCCATATTGCCGAGCCCGATAAAGGCGATGCTGGTCATTTCTTGTCTCCGGTTGGTGCGGCAACCACTGCCTCGGCCTCGATCTCCACCCGCCATTCGGACCTGAGCAGTGCTGCCACGATCAGCATCGTTGATGCCGGGCGAATATCGGCGAACCAACGGCCATGCGCCGCACCGACCGTCTCGGCATCGGCAGCGTCGGTCAGATAAATCCGGGTGCGCACCACATCTTCGGCTGAGCCACCCAAAGCCTCGATGGCGCGCACGATAATCGCGAGACAGCGTTCGGCCTGCGCTCCCGCATCGCCTGGTGTCGAGCTGCCGTCGTCCTCGACCGGTGCAGTGCCCGACACGATGATGCGATCCCCCGCCCGCACCGCGCGGCAGAAACCGATGGTCGCTTCATAGGGCGAGCCGGAGGAGGCGCGGGGGCGGTTGGGCATTGCTGTCACCCCATCGTCGGGATGACGAAGGCATTGCCGCCATCGGGCGATCCGTCGGGCCAGCGCTGGGTTATCGTCTTGAGCTTGGTCCAGAAGCGAACGCCTTCCATCCCGTGCTGGCCGGTGTCGCCGAATGCGCTGCGCTTCCACCCGCCGAAACTGTGATAGGCGACCGGTACCGGGATCGGCACGTTGATGCCGACCATGCCGACGTCGACCCGGTGCGCGAATTCGCATGCGGCGTGGCCGTTCCTCGTGAAGATGGCGACGCCAGTGCCATATTGGTGGCGGCTGGGCAGGGCGAGCGCCTCTTCGAAATTCCCGGCGCGCACCATCTGGAGCACCGGGCCGAAGATTTCCTCCTTGTAACTTTCCATATCGGTAGTCACCCGGTCGAACAGGCTGGGCCCGATAAAGAAGCCCTGTTCATGCCCCTGCAGCGTAAAGCCGCGCCCGTCGACCACCAGCTCCGCGCCCTCATCGACACCCTTCTGAATCCAGCCTTCGACCCGCGCCTTGAGCGCGGCGTTGATCACCGGACCATAATGCGCGTCGGCATCGGTCGAGATGCCGATGCGCAGCTTGGCGATGGCGGGGATCAGCGCCTCGCGCAGCTCATTCGCAGTCTTGTCGGTGACCGGGACCACCACCGGCAGCGCCATGCAGCGTTCTCCCGCCGAGCCGAACGCCGCGCCGGACAGGTCATTGACCACCTGATCGATGTCTGCATCCGGCATGACGATGCCATGGTTCTTTGCCCCGCCCATCGCCTGCACGCGCTTACCGGCGGCGACCCCGCGATTGTAGACATAATGGGCGATGTCGGACGATCCGACGAAACTGACCGCCGCGATGCCCGGATGATCGAGGATCGCGTCGACCATCTGCTTGTCGCCATGCACCACTTGCAGGATGCCGTCGGGCAACCCGGCTTCGCTGAACAGTTCGGCGAGCCGCACTGGAACCGATGGATCGCGCTCCGACGGTTTCATGATGAACGCATTGCCGGTGGCGATGGCCACGCCGCTCATCCACAGCGGGATCATGCCGGGGAAATTGAACGGGGTTATCCCCGCGCCCACGCCCACCGGCTGACGCATCGAATAGACGTCGATACCCGGCCCTGCGCCCTGCGTATATTCGCCCTTGAGGACATGCGGGATGCCGCAGCAGAATTCGATGACTTCGAGCCCGCGCTGGATATCGCCCTTGCTGTCGGCGATGACCTTGCCATGCTCGGAGCTCAGCAGATGGGCGAGCTCGTCCATATGCGCCTCAACCAGTGCCTTGAACGCGAACATCACCCGCGCCCGGCGCTGCGGATTGGTCGCCGCCCAACCCGGCTGCGCCGCCTGCGCCGCCTGCACGGCGGCATCGAGCAGCGCTGCATCGCCCAGCGTCACTTGTGCCTGGACTGTCCCGGCATTGGGATCGAACACATCGCCCAGCCGCGTTCCGCTGACGGCAACGCCCGGTGCCAGATGGTGGCCGATGGTCCGCATGACTCGATACTCCCACGAAATATTGTTGCGCGCATCTAAAGCACAGTTCGAACGCCGCGCCAATCGTCGCCGACCGCACATCGGGTCTTTTGCCCCGATGGAAAGCGGTTATGAAGGGCGGCAACACCCCTATCGTTCCAACAAGGTCGCCCCCGTTCATGCGCCACGTCCTGCTTGCCCCGCTCCTCGGTCTTTGTGCGATGGCGCTGTCCGCTTGTGCTCAAAGCACGGCGCCCGCAATGCTCGCTGGGCCCGCCGCCGCCAGCCGCATGGTCGCGCCGGTCCTCACCAGCGCCGACGCCGTCGATCCCTACAGCTATGCCCGACCCGCCGAAGCGCGGGTGACGCATGTCGCGCTCGACTTGACGCTCGATTTCGCGCGCAAGACAATCGCCGGTTCGGCAAGGCTCGACATTTTGGCCGGACCGCAGATGCGCGGCGAGCTGGTCCTCGATAGCGACAGCCTCGTCATCGACCGCGTCACCGACGCTGCGGGTGCGGCCCTGCCATGGCGGCTTGGCGCGACGCAACCCGATAAGGGCGCGCCGCTGACCGTCACCATCGGTGCCGCGCGCCAGATCGTCATCCACTACAGCGCCGCCAATGCCGCCGCGCTGCAATGGCTCACTCCGGACCAGACTGCCGGTGGCCGCTACCCCTATCTGCTCAGCCAGGGCCAGCCGATCCTCAACCGCAGCTGGATTCCGACCCAGGACAGTCCCGGCATCCGCCAGACGTGGGAGGCGGTGGTGCGCGCGCCCGCTCCGCTGACGGTCGTCATGTCGGGCGAACGGCTGAGCCCCGGCGGCGAACCGGCGGCGAACGGCTTGCGCGCGTTCCGCTTTCGCATGGATAAGCCGGTCGCCCCCTATCTGATCGCGATCGCTGCGGGCGACATTGCATTTCGTTCGCTCGGCCCGCGCACCGGCGTGTGGACCGAATCGGTGATGATGGACGCCGCCGCCGCCGAACTTGCCGATACCGAACGCATGGTGGAGGCGGCAGAGGCGCTTTACGGCCCCTATCGCTGGGGCCGGTTCGACGTCATCGTGCTGCCGCCGTCCTTTCCCTATGGCGGCATGGAAAATCCGACGCTGACGTTCCTGACGCCGACCTTCATCGCCGGGGACAAGAGCTTGGTCGGGCTGGTCGCGCATGAACTGGCGCACAGCTGGTCGGGCAATCTGGTTACCAACGCAAACTGGTCGGACAGCTGGCTGAACGAAGGGTTCACCAGCTATTTCGAAAACCGCATCATGGAATCGCTCTACGGCCCGCAGCGCGCGCGGCAGGAAGCGGCGTTGAGCTTTACCGAAATGGAAAGCGCGATTGCCGATCTGGGGGCCGACGCCAGCGTCACCCGGCTGCACCTGACCGGGGCCGATGCCGACCCCAATGGCGGCAATGGCGGTATCATCTATGACAAGGGCGCGATTTTCCTGCGCACCCTCGAAAACCGCGTCGGGCGGGAACGGTGGGACGTCTATCTGCGCTCATGGTTCGATCGCAATGCCTTCTCGCCTGCGACTTCGGCGATGTTCCTCGCCGATATCCGGGCCAATCTGCTGCGCGGCGATGCGGCCATGGAGGCGGACCTGATGCTTGACCGATGGATCTATCAGCCCGGCCTGCCCACCAATGTCGCGCGGCCTGACCCGGCAGCGTTCGCGGCCGTCGATCGCGCGGTTGCCGCTTATGCCCGGACCGGCATCGTCGATGCTGCGGCATGGGCCGGCTGGACGACGGCGGAACGGCTGCGCTTGCTGGGACAGTTGCCGCGCGATCTGACCATGCAGCAACTCGCCGCTCTCGATGACGGCCTCGGTCTGTCGCGCGTCGGCAATAACGAGGTGCTGTTTGCCTGGCTCGAACTTGCACTTGCCAATCGGTACGACCCCGTCGTGCCGCTGGCCGAGCGGTTTCTGGCCAGCGTCGGGCGGCGAAAGTTCGTCGCGCCGTTGTTCACCACGCTGATGGCCGAGGATGAATGGGGCAGGCCGATCGCCCAGCGCATCTACGCCCGCACGCGTGCCGGTTATCATTCGGTCACCACCAGCCGGGTCGATGAAATTATGCGCGGCAAGTAAAAGCATTCAATCCTCGATACGCAAACCCGTTCGCATCGATCGCGCGGTCAACAGATAGAGCGCCGATACGGTCATCAGCATGGCCGCCGCGATCATCAGCGCCAGATCATAGCTTTGCGCCGCATCGTAGAGCGCGCCGAAGCCGACAATACCGGTTGCTGTCCCCAGCAACGACGCGGTCACCACCCCGCCATAGATTGCGCTGAAATGTCTCAGTGGAAACATTCGCCCGACGAAATAGGCCAGCACATCGGTCTCCGCCCCCTGCATCAGCCCGACGGTGACCACGCCGGCATAAACCAGCAGCATCGGGGTCGCGCTGTGGAAGGCCATGCAGCCCAAAGCGGCGAACAATGTCACGGTGCAGGCAACGTGCGATGCAGGCAGGCGGTCGAACAGCCAGCCGATGCCGATCCGCCCGGCCAGCACCGACAGCGCATAAAGCGACATCAACCCTGCCGATGCGAAGTCGGAAAATCCCTTGCCGGTCAACAGCGGCGATAGCTGGGTTAATATTCCGGTGGAGGGGATGTTGACGAGGAACATGATGGCCACCAGCAACCAGAAGCGGCCGGTGCGCAGCAGCCGCGCAGGACTGTCGCCGAGCGCTGCATGGACCGGCTCACGCACCGCGCGTTCCGGCTCGCGCAGCCCAATCAGGATCGCGGGCAGGCCGATCAGCCCGGCGGCTCCGGCGAGCGCCAGATATCCGCCGCGATAGCCATGATCGGCGATGACTGCGGCGATCACCGGCGTTGCGATCAAGGCGGCGAGCGAAATCCCGGCCGACATGATGCCCAGCGCCAGGCCGCGAGCTTGTGTGAACCAGCCGGTAATCGCGCGCGAATAGACGATACCGGTGGTCCCCGGCACCGCCAGCCCGAACAGGATCATGAAGCCCAGCGCAACAGCGATATCGCCATCCTGCACGGCCAGCCCGGCAAAGGCGACGGCAATGACGATCGTCGCCACGATGGCGACCGGGCGGACACCGAACCGGTCTGCCAGCCGCCCGATCAACGGCGCGGTGAACGCACCGACCAGCGCGGTCGCGCCGATCAGCGCGATGTCGCCGCGCGACCAGCCAAAGGCGGCTTCCAACGGCGCGATGAACAGGCTCGATACATATTGATAGAGCGCCGCCCCGGTGCCGATGCCGATAGCGCTGGAGGCAACGACGGGCCAGCCGCGCCGCCATTCAGCGATGCGGCTGGCGGGCGCGTCAGGCATCAATTGTCGCTATAGAGTTCGCTGACCATCAACGTCGCCGGATTGACGCCGCCATTATAGGTGCCGACCCACACATCGTAGGTGCCGCTCGCGGGCTTGCCGAACACCACCTGTGCGTTGACGCCGTCGCCATTGTCATCGTCGCAATACCAGCGGCCGTCGGGACCGTTGATCACCAGCGTGGTATCGACGCCGGAACGGGTGCGGAAAATCAGCGGCAGCGATCCAGCCGAATAGGTCACTTCAAAATCCGGCGCATCGCTGACATTGCCGACACAGCCCGATGCGGTGTCGCCTGCAGCACGGCTGCCACCGGCTTGAATGTTGACTGTATAGGGATCGGGCGTGAAGCCGGCGTTCAGGCTGACCTCGCCGAAATTGGCGCGCAACGTCGTATTCTGGGCGGTGACCGGGCCTGCGACCAGCAGGACGGCGGCAGCGGAGATGGCAAGTTTCTTCATGGATTTTCCCCTTTTGTCAGTGTGTGTGCCGATGCCGTCTTATGTGCATCTGTTTTTTCGACCGTGTGCGTCAGTCGTGCGTCTGCGCGAATGAAGCATAGCTGAACGCTTCGTCCTGTCCAAGAACCGCCTCGTCGCTGGAAAAACGCACGGCGGATCACTGATATCGCGCATAGCGATGGTTCACCCGACCACCGTGCGCGGCGTCACACCGGCAGTTATATTGGAGCGAATGCCGGCGCCATCGGCATCGAGTGTCGGCGGCGGTGCAGCAGGCGGCAGGGCTGCATCGCTGAATCGCACTGGCGGCGCCATGTCGCGATATCGCCCCTCGGTCGAATGGTCGCGCTCCCTGAAAAATCCGGTGGCGCCCAGATGCGCATCATCGATCACTGCATTAAGGTCGCACACCCGCATGGCGGGAATATCGGCGGCGCGCAGCAAGGCAAGCAACGCGTCCGCGGCGAACGCAACCGTCAGTTCCGCCATCCGCCGGTAAAGCAGCCCGGAATGGATAAACCGGCCTCTGGCGCTGGAAAACCGGTGATCGTCGAGGAATCCCGGGTCGCCGAGCAGCGCGAACAGGGTCAGCCAGGCGCTGTCGGTATAGGCGACGATCGACAGCCAGCCGTCGCTGCACGGGAACGGCTGGCGGTCCGGGTCTATCTGGCGCGGATAGCCCGCCGGGCCGATCGGAGGAATGAATGTCTGGTCGGACAGATGCTCGAGCATCATGAAACTGGCGAACGCCTCGAACATCGGGATTTCGACGCGCTGTCCCCGCCCGGTGCGCAGCACATGGATCAGCGCCGCCTGGATGGCATAGGCCGCGTGCAGACCCGCTACCTTGTCGGCGATCAGGCTGGGCAGATAGCGCGGCGCCGGATTGCCATCGACGCGCGGCAGCAGGGTGGTGGTGCCCGTCGCCGCCTGGATCACGTCATCATAGGCCTGCAGGCTCGCATATGGTCCGTCCTGTCCGAACCCGACACAATGGGCATAGACGATGGCGGGGTTGATCGCGGCGATCGCATCATAGCCAAGGCCCAGCCGGTCCATGCCCGCGCCGCGCACATTAGAGATGAACACATCGGCCTCAGCCAGCAGCCCGCGCATCACGTCAAGGTCGCCCGCGTCCTTGAGGTCGAGCACGATCGATCGTTTGCCGCGATTGACCGCCATCCAGCCCGATCCCATGCCCGGCGTCATCGCGGCGCGCGTGCCCCCGCGAAAATGGTCGCCGTGCGGCGGCTCGACTTTGATGACATCGGCCCCCAGATCGGCGAGGATTTGCGAGGCATAAGGGCCGAACACCACCGATGTGAGATCGACAACCCTGATCCCGCTCAGCAACGCCTTGCCATCACCCGCTTCGATCATGCGCTGTTCCTCACAACAGCAGCCAATTGACGCGATCGACTGCCCGGCTCGCCAGCGGCTGTCCGGCAACCCCGTTGGCAGTCAGCACTGCCAGCTTTGCTGCATCGCCCCTTGCTGTCCGCGCCAATAGCCGCTCGCCATTGTCGGTCCGCAGAAACGCATAGCCGCGCACTGCCTCACCCTTGGCATAGGTCACGGTGAAGCTCTCCAGCGTGCCGCTGGCATCCTCGTTCGACAGGGGCGGGCCAACCTGTGCGTCACATTCGGCCTGGATCGCACGATCGGAAAGCGGCACCCATCCCGGCTGCGGCACACTCGAATAAACGCCTGCGGCCTCTTTGGACAGGAACCCGCCATTTGCCAGTACCAGCCCGTAAACGCCGGGCGCGGCGCGCAGCTGCTCGACCATCGTTGCGATCGCGTGCATCGCATAATTATTACCCGCCCCGCCGAAGAACGGGAGCCCACCGGTTACGGTCAGCGCCGCCGGATCGGCCAGCGGGTCGATGCCCAGCGCCTCTGCCGCCAGCAGCACCGCCACTGGAAAACAGCTGTAAAGATCCATCGACCCGATATCCGCAGCGACAATCCCGCTGGTCTGCAGCGCCCGCGCCAATACCCGTTCGGTCGCCAGACTGCGCGACAGGTCGGGCCGCTCGCTGGGGGTGCGGTCCATCGCCGCTGCATGGCCATGCAGATAGATGCGCTTGTCACGGGCAATGCCGATGCGGTCGGCCTCACGCTCGCTGGTCAGCATCAGCGCCGCTCCCTGGTTCACCGCATCCTGCGCGACATCCCATTTGCAATAAGGGTCGGCAACCGGATAATTGTCCGCACCGGTTGACGACAGGAAATCGATGCTTCGTTCGACCGGAAACTGGGCATAGGGATTGCGTGCGGCAACCGAAGAAAATCCCGCCCACAGCGCTGCCATCAGGGCGCGATGCTGCGCCCGGCTGTTGCCAAGTCGTGCCGCCAGCGCATGCTCGAATGCCGGATAGGTCTGTGTCGGCGCGCCAAGTCCGTTGGCGATCTCATAGGGCGACAACAGCCTGTCGCCCAACCCCCGATCGATGAAAACGGGCTGTCCGCTGGAACCTGCAGCAGGCGGCGGATCGTCAACGCTTCGGCTCCAGTCCAGCGCCTCGCCTGCCTTCAGCGCCGCCTTCATCGCTGCGGTTGCCTCGGCCCCGGCCAGCAGGATCGCCCGTGCTTCGCCGTTGAAAATCGCCGCTGCGCTTTCGTTGACTAGCGCTTGCGGCTGATCCCCGCCGACCTTGGAATATATCGTCTCACGCGGGGCAAGGCCGATATCCCGGGCCAGCGTGCTCGGTGGGTTGGCACAGCGACCGAACGGCTGCGGTACTCCCGGCACGCTGTCCAGCATGGTCCGCACGACCACCACCCGGTCGATGATTGCGGACATGGCCGCTGCCTCGCCGCTGTCGGCCAGCGCGCGGCTGGCTGCTGTTGCGCGCAGCGATTGCGGCGATGGTGCCGGGTCGGCATTGCCGGCGCGCCAGTGCGAAACGACCTGGCCAACGCCGACGATGACGGGCGTGTCGGGAGAGGGCATATCGGGCTCGATCATCGCCAATGCATCACCGTCCGGCACGTGCGGGTCAAGGGCAGAGCCAAATGCGATGGTCGAACGGGATGGTCAGGAACGGCGGCCTTGGCCTTGCATCGCATGTTGTCCGGCATATTGCCGCAACGGCTGGCGCAATCGTTTGAACGCTCCTATCTGACAGACTGTGAACGAAAAAATATTTACGCTCGATTCCATTACTGCGAAACAGTCGGTCGCCCGACTGATCGCCGACAGTCCGATCGCATCGGTGATCAGCGACCCGCGCCTGCCCGATAATCCGATCGTGGCCTGCAACGCGATGTTTTGCGAACTTACCCAATATGGGCCGGAAGATATCCTCGGCCGCAATTGCCGCTTTCTTTCCGGCCCCGGTACCGAACCGTGGCTGACAGAGGCAATCACATCGGGCGTGCGGGATCATCGCCCCGTGCTGGTCGAAATTCTCAACTACAAGCGGGATGGCACGCCGTTCCGCAACGCGGTCCTCGTCGCACCCATTTATGACGACCGGGACATGCTGCTGTATTTCCTGGGGTCGCAAGTCGAAATGCCGGATGGCGGCCCCGGCCCATCGACCACGCGGCGGATCCGCGCCGCCGAACAGGTCATGCGCCTGTCCGAACGTCAGCGTCAGGTGCTCAAACTTGCCTCGGACGGACTGCTCAACAAACAGATTGCCGGTGTGCTCAATCTGTCGGAAAAAACCGTCAAGATGCACCGCAGTATCCTGATGGAACGGCTGGGGGCCAGCAGCATGGCGGAAATGATCAGGATCGCGGTCGAAGCGGGACTGTGACGGTGCGCCTCACGCTACGTTACAATAGCCGTATCGCCTGCCACCGGAGCGCGGCCTAGTTGGATGGCCGTGTCAGAAGGCGGTCAACGGTGCCCCTCCAGCCTACCGGTGAAAACAGCATTCCCCCGCTCGTAATCACACCGCCTTCTGATACGCGCTCCGTCCGGAGCAGTCTGGCGATTGCGTCAGAAACATAGTAAAGGGGTCGGGCCCGAACCGCATGAAATGTGGACGGTCGTCGGCAAATTGGGGAAGAACCATGCAAACTGTCAGCAATTTCCAGTATCTACTGGTATATAACGCTTTCTCGTTCACGTTCGCGGCAATGGCCGCAACCACCCTGTTCCTGTGGATCAGCCGCAGCCAGGTCAACAACAACTACAAGACTGCCGTCACCATCTCCGGACTGGTCTGCGCTATTGCCGCCTATCATTATTGGCGGATTTTCGAAAGCTGGGAACAGGCATATGACCTCAAGGACGGCGTCATCGCCGTCACCGGCTACGCCTTCAACGACGCCTATCGCTACGTCGACTGGCTGCTGACCGTGCCGCTGCTGTTGATCGAACTCGTACTCGTCATGCGCCTCTCGCGCGATGAAACCGTGTCGAAGTCGGTCAAGCTCGGTGGTGCTGCCGCTCTGATGATCGTTCTTGGCTATCCTGGCGAAATCGCAGCCGACATTCCGACCCGCGCATTGTGGGGCACATTGTCGGCCATTCCTTTCGTCTACATCGTCTGGGAATTGTTCAGCGGCTTGGGTGCATCGATCGAGCGCCAGCCCGAAGGTGTACGCGACCTCATCAAGAAGGCCCGTTTGCTCACTTTCGCATCATGGGGCTTCTACCCAATCGTCTACATGGCACCCTATGCCGACATCTCCGGCCCGACCGCATCGACGATCATTCAGATCGGCTACACGATCGCCGATCTCGTCGCCAAGGCCGTCGTCGGTATTTTGGTCTACATGATCGCCGTTCGTAAGTCTGAAATCGAGGGCGCGGCAGCCTAACGCCGCCTCCGATGCCCGCATCGCCCTCTGCCCTTGCGGGTCGCAAAGTCACCGCCCTCGACGCCACCAGGCGGTCGGGGGCGGTGCCTTTTTTATTCTGGGTCGTTTCGGCGACCCTCGCGGTGCTCACGCTTGTCGGCGTATCGCTCAACAGCCCGCCTGTCGCCTTTGCCGCACTGTCGCTAATCCTGATCGGCGGGTTGCCGCATGGCGGTTACGACCTCGCGCTCGCGCATCGTCTGTTTCGACTGAACATCACCAAGCTCGTCGGCTTCATCATTCTATATCTCGGTGTAGCAGCGGCCATGCTGGCGCTATGGACCCTTGCGCCAATCGCCGCACTCGGCGCTTTTCTCGCGCAGTCGGCGATCCATTTCGGGGATGACTGGGCCGAACTGCCGGACGGCCTGTTGCGCATCTGCGCCGGTGCCGCCGTCATCGTCGCACCGGCGATCGGCCAGCCGCAGGCGGTATCCGCCCTGTTCGTCGCCTTGGCAGGCGAACACGCTATCTGGCTTGCGCGTGTCGCAGTGGCTGCTGCCCCGGTGGTACTGCTCGTCACCGCAGGCGCGATCGGCATCGCCTGGAAACTCGGCCACCGGCTTCGCGCATGCGCGCTCGTTATTGCGCTCGTGGTCCTGCTTGCTGCGCCGCCGCTTGTCGGTTTCGCGCTGTTCTTCGCACTGCTTCACGCGCCGCGCCACATGGCGACGGTGCGCGACCGCATCGATTTGACTGATGCGCTGATCGGCTGGTCGGGCGCTGCGCTTGCCGCCGTGTCGCTGCTGCTATGGTGGCTGGTCGGCCCCCGGCTGATGGACATCGACGGGTTGACGCTCGGCGCATCGGCATTTCAGCTGCTATCGGTGTTGGCCGCACCGCATCTTCTATG
>JANNMK010000007.1:0-4037 GCA_031397785.1 Sphingomonas sp.
CGACAGTTCGGTCGGCGGCAAGACGGCGATCAATACGTCCGCAGGCAAGAATCTGATCGGTGCCTTTCACCAGCCGTCCTTCGTGCTGATCGACCCCGCAACGCTCACCACATTGCCGCCGCGACAATTACGCGCCGGTTATGCCGAAGTGGTCAAATACGGGCTGATCGATGATGCCGCCTTCTTCGGCTGGTGCGAGACCAACGGCGCGGCGACGATTGCCGGCGATGCCAGCTCACGGGTTCATGCCATCGCCACCAGCGTCCGCGCCAAGGCCGCCATCGTCGGCGACGACGAACGGGAAACGCGCGGTCGGCGCGCCCTGCTCAATCTCGGCCACACCTTTGGCCACGCGCTGGAGGCGCAAGCGGGATTTTCGGACGCGTTGCTGCACGGTGAGGCGGTTGCGGCAGGAATGGCGCTGGCCTTTCGCTATTCGGCGCGCGCCGGGCTGTGTCCCGGTGCCGAGGCCGATCGGGTGGCCGCGCATCTGCGATCCGTCGGTTTGCCCGATGGGCTAGCGGCTGCCGGGATCCCCGCCGATGGCGCGACGCTGGCAGCGCATATGGCCCACGACAAAAAGGCGAGCGGAGGCAAGGTGCCGTTTCTGCTAACCCGCGGCATCGGCCAGACATTCCTCGCGCACGATGTCGATCTGGCAGATATAGCGGCGTTTCTCGATGGCGAGCCACCTCCCCGCTAGCGCCTGCGCTAGGGGAAGGCAGAAAAGTAACCGCTAGCGCCTGCGCTAGGGGAAGAGCGCACTAGGGAAGGCAGAAAGAAGCTATGCCGAATGGCGTGAAGAAAACCAATTTGCCCAGCAAGCAATGTCCGGTTTGCGACCGGCCGTTCGCCTGGCGGAAAAAATGGGCGCGCGACTGGGACAGCGTCGTCTATTGCTCGGAACGGTGCCGACGGTCGGGCAAGCAGGCCTAGGTCAGCCCTGTCCGGACCTTCCAGGCAACGCCGAGCCACGCCCCGATCATGATGACCCCGCCGACCGGCGTTATGGCGCCAAGCCATCGCGGTGCGCCGAGTGCCATTGCATAGAGAGTGATTGCGAACAGTGCCGCGCCGCAGAGCATCGCCCAGGCAGCGCGCGGAAAGCGGCTGGCGAGAGCGGCCGCCGCGACCGCATGGATCAATTGATATAGCCCGCCGGTCCTCAGCCAGTCTGCCGCCTCGGCGCTCGCCGCACCATGCGCTCCGAACGCACCCGCCGCGATGGCGCATGCCGCCGATAGGGCCGCGGCCGCCACAAGTGCGCGCGGCTCAGCCATTGCGGCGCAACTTGTCGGCCAGCCGGTCGAGGATTTCGCGCGGACGCTGGTTGCCTTCGGCGGTAAAGCGCAGGTCGAAACCAGCGCGCATGTCTCCGCCGCTATCGATCTGGGCGTTCAGCCGTTCGCTGTCGAGGTGGCGCACCGCGCGTTCGGCATCGGCTATTTCATCGGGACCGATGTCGATCGCCTCGAGCGCATCCAGCGCCATCGCCATCGCGCTTTCAAAGGTTTCGCGAATGATTCCGGCGGGCTCCAGCGGTGACAGCGCAACCAGCTGCCGCCGGTCAAAGGCGCGAACGAACAGCCGCGCCTTGGGAAAGGCGTGCATGATCGGGGCAAGCTGATCGGCGGTCATTGTCCTGTCATCGACGCACAGGGCAATGACGCACGCCTGATCGGCCCCCGCCTGCCGCAGCACGTCGAGCCGCAGGCCATCGCCATAATAGACTTTCACATCGAAGTTGCCCGACAGTTCGATCTGCGCCGGTTTCCTGTCGATCAGCGTCACCGACGTGCCGACAGCGTGCAGCATCTGCGCGACGATCTGGCCGAACCGGCCATAGCCAACGACGATGGCGCTGCCGTGCGGTGCCTGATCGGGGCCGTCCAGTCCCTTTTCCGATGTTTGCCCGTCGTCATCGCGACTATATTCGAGCGTGCGCGCAAACAGCATCAGGAACGGCGTCGTCGCCATCGACAAGGTGACGACCGCTCCGAACAGGCTGGCGGCCTCGGGCGCGATCAGCTGGGCGTCCTGCGCCTGGGCGAACAGCACAAAGCCGAATTCGCCGCCCTGGCTGAGCAGCAGCGCGAGCGCCAGCGCGGGTCGCCACGCCATGCCGAACAGCCGCGCCACACCCCAGATCATCACGGTCTTGATCGCCACCAGCCCGGCAGCCAGCGCGATGACGGTAAGCGGGCGGTCCATCACCACGCCGACATCGAGCACCATGCCGACTGCAAGGAAAAACAGCCCGAGCAGGATCGACCGGAACGGCTCGACATCGGCCTCAAGCTCGTGCCGGTAAGGGGAATCGGCGAGCATCACGCCGGCAACAAATGCACCCAGCGCCACGGACAGATGCAGCGCATGCATCAATCCGGTGCTGGCGAGCACCGCAAACAGCCCGACGACGACGAACAGTTCGCGCTCGCCAATCCGCCCGACGACGCGCAGCAAAGGGTTCAGAAGGAACCGGCCGGCCAGAAAAAGTCCGGCGACGGCAGCGACGGTATAAAGCGCCAATGTCCAGCCCGGTGGCGCGGATGGATCGGCCGGCGCGCGCGACAATGCGGCGATGATCGTGATCAGGGGGACGATCGACAGATCCTGAAACAGCAGGATCGAAAAGGCGCGTTCCCCGAACGGCGAATTGATCCGCCCTGACGATTTCAGACTGGGCAGCACCTGCGCGGTCGAAGACAGGGCGAGCGGCAATGCCAGCGCCAGCACCGCCTGCCAGGTAAAGCCGGTGGCAAACAACAGAAAGGCGAACAGCGCCAGCGCGCATGCAGCGACCTGAGTCAGGCCAAGCCCGAAAATTTCCCGCCGCATCCGCCACAGGCGCGATGGCGACAATTCGAGCCCCACAAGAAACAGCAGGAGCGCAATGCCAAGCTCGGCGAAAGCCAGCTTCTGTTCGCCGCCGCCGACCCAGCCCAGGCCCTGCGGCCCGACCACTGCACCGGCAACCAGATAGCCCAGCACAGCGCCCAGGCCGATCCGCCGGAACAGGATGACGAACACCATCCCGGCGCCGAGCAATAGGGTGAATTCGACCAGCTGGTCATTGTTCATGCCGCAACGCCCCGTTCACTACCGGCGCGGCGAAGCGCGTCGGCGGCGGCCCGGAACGGCATCAGAATGGCGGCATGCCGCGCCGGATAGGCGCGGGCCGCAGCCAGGGCAGCAATGCCGGGCCAGTCGGGCGGCGGGTCGCTCTCACCACCCAGCCAGTCACCAAGCGCTGCAACCGCTGCATCGCAATCATCTGCAGATCGTCCGGCGATCCCGGCCGCCATGATCCCCGCTGCCGCCTGCCCCATCGCGCAGGCGTGCAATTTGAAGCCGACGCCAGTGGCAAGACCATCGGCATCGACAGCAATATCGAGCACGATGCTGCTGCCACAAACTGGCGTCCGCGCCTCGACACTGGCGGACCATATGGCCAGGCGCGGGTGCGCGGCGGACGCCATCGCCAGCCGCAAGATCGCGCTGGTATAAAGCGGCGCGCTCATCGCGGCGCAACCGGGGCAGGGTCGTCCTCCAGCCGCTCGGCCACGATGTCGGACAGCGCGGCGCTGGTCGCGGCGAGCAGCGGATAGGTGCGGCTGGTCGCCATCCATTCCGGCCGTTCGCTGTCCGCGCCGAACAGGACATCGTTGAGCAACGTCAGCAGCATGAAGCCCGCCGCGACGATCAAAAGCGCCTTGAGCAGGCCAAAGCCTGCGCCGAGAAACCGGTCGGCGGGGCCGATGATCGACTTCCGGCTGGCGCTGCCGATCCGCGCCGCTGCATATTTGCCACCGCCCCAGATGATGCCCATGATCAGCGAAAAGGCGAGCACCGACGCGCCCGATTCATTGTCGACGACCTCGTAAAGCCACATTGTCACGGGTTCATGCAGGATGCGCAGCGCAAAAAGCGCGACGATCAGCGCGGCAAGCGACAGGCTTTCCTCAACGAATCCGCGCAAGCCGCCGGTGACGAACCCGGCGGCCAGCGCCACAAGAACGATGATGTCGAGCGCGGTA
>JANNMK010000031.1:0-9330 GCA_031397785.1 Sphingomonas sp.
CGGCGCGAACGCATCGAGCCTGCCGGTCACCCGATCGTCGAACCGCGCGCCGACCGCGATGATGAGGGCGGCGCGGTTCATCGCGAGATTGGCCTCATAGGTGCCGTGCATGCCCAGCATGCCGAGCCATTTGTCACCGCTGGCGGGATAGGCGCCGAGCCCCATCAGCGTCGATGTCACCGGCGCGCCGGTCATCGCGACAACCTCGCGCAACAGAGTGCTGGCTTCCGGTCCGGCGTTGATCACCCCGCCACCGGTATAGAATACCGGCCGCCGCGCCGCGGCGAGCAGCGCTACCGCCTGGGCGATGGCGCTCGCATCCGGCTCGACCTGCGGACGGTAGCTGCGATGCTCGATGCCGTCCGGAATGACATAGGGCGCGGTCGCCACCTGCACATTTTTGGGAATATCGATCACCACCGGGCCGGGCCGCCCATTGGTGGCGATGTAGAATGCTTCATGCAGCACCGGGCCGAGCCGCGCCGGGTCCATGACGAGATAGTTGTGCTTGGTGCAGTGGCGGGTGATGCCGACGGTGTCGCATTCCTGAAACGCATCGGTGCCGATCAGCGTCGTCGGCACCTGCCCGGTGATCACCACCATCGGGATCGAATCCATCAATGCGTCGGTGATGCCGGTCACCGCATTGGTCGCGCCGGGGCCGGACGTGACGAGCACGACGCCGGGTTTGCCTGTAGCGCGGGCATAGCCCTCCGCCGCATGGGTTGCCGCCTGTTCGTGGCGCACCAGGATATGCTGGATCGACGGGTGCTGGAACAGCGCGTCATAGATCGGCAGCACTGCGCCGCCGGGGTAGCCGAACACGGTATTGACGCCCAGGTCGACCAGCGCCTGTACGACAATATCCGCGCCAGCCATTTCGGACGGGCGATCCGGGTCGATGGCGGGGCGAGAAAAGGGCGCGGTCATGGCGGATACTCGAAACACGAAGCGGTGGGCACAGAAGCTTTGACATGCGCTTTAGCATGGGCTGGCCGGGGCGGATAGACAGTCGAATCTATCCTGTCAACAGGCTGTAGCGCAATTTACTTACAATATCAGCAATGATCGAATCATTTAATTCTGCCTCGATCCGCGTCCAGTCGGTCGGAAACTGCCCCCGGAAAAACGTATACTGCCGCTTGGCATAATGGCGGGTGGCAAGCTGCGCCTGTGCGATCGCGGTGTCGCGGTCGATCTCTCCCGCCATATACCCCGCCAGATCGCGCACCCCGATGGCGCGCATTGCCGGCAATGTCGGGTCGAGATCGCGCGCCACCAACGCCGCCACTTCGCCCAGCGCGCCGCCATCGACCATCGCCAGCAACCGCGCATCGCAGCGCGCGCGCAACGCTTCACGCGGCGGCAACAGCAGCAATGGCACGATGCGGCAGCTCTCGCCGATGCCGCCGCTGCGCTGCTGCTGCCACGCCGCCAGCGGCCGCCCGGTGGCCAGCACCACTTCCAGTGCGCGCTGCACCCGCGTCGTATCGCCCGCCGCCAGCCGCGCCGCCGCAGCAGGATCGGCTTTCGCCAGCCGCCGGTGCGCCTGGGCGACCGGCAGCGCGCGCACCATCGCCCGCACATCGGCGGCGATATCGGGAACCGGCGCAATCCCTTCGATCAGCGTCTTGAGATACAGACCCGTACCGCCGACCAGGATCGGTACGGCGCCCGCCGCCGCCGCTTCGACAATCGCCGCGCGCGCCTCTGCCCCCCAGCGCGCGGCATTGACGCTTTCGCTTGCATCGACATGGCCGAACAGGCGGTGCGGCACATCTCCCATCTGTGCCGCTGTCGGTGTAGCAGAGAGGATCGGGATGTCCCGATAGACCTGGCTGGCGTCGGCATTGATGACGACGGCCTCGTGTCCCGCGTCTCGCAAGCAATTTGCCAGCGCGACCGCCAGGCCGCTCTTGCCGCTGGCGGTCGGCCCTGCGATGAGCGCGATCGCAGGAGGGTAAATGGTGTTCATCGCAACGCTCGTAGCATTGGAAGGCTTGCCACCGGGAGATATTTCGGCGGCGTGCGATGCTGTGCAAGGCACGGCGGGACCGGTGATCGATGGTGTGGCGGTGCAAATCCTCGCCCCCGCACGGGCAAGGGAGACACTGGAGCATCTCCTACCAGCCACCGACATCATCATCCGCCCCGCCGACGCCCCATTCCCGCGCCTGCTGGTCGCCGATATGGATTCGACGATGATCACCGTCGAATGCATCGACGAACTTGCCGACTATGCCGGGATCAAGCCGCAGATTGCCGCGATTACCGCGCGGGCGATGCGCGGCGAACTCGATTTTGCCAGCGCGCTTGCTCAGCGGGTGGCCTGCCTCGCCGGGATGGACCAAAGCGTCATCGACCAGTGCCTCGCCGAACGGGTCCGCCCGATGCCGGGGGCGACAACCCTGATCCGCACGCTGCGCGCGCACGGCACTCGCTGTGTCCTGGTGTCAGGGGGCTTCACCCGTTTTGCCGATCCGGTCGGGGCCGCCATCGGCTTTGACCGCGCGGTCGCCAATGTGCTGGAAATCGTCGGTGAACAGCTGACCGGCCAAGTGCTGCCACCGATCATCGATAGCCAGGTCAAACGCACCATATTCCGGGCCGAAGCCGCATTGCTCGGCGTGCCGCTGTCTGATTGCATCGCGATCGGCGACGGCGCGAACGACGTGCCCATGCTGGAAGCCGCTGGTCTCGGCATCGCCTACCATGCCCATGCACAGGCGGTCGCCGCGTCGGACGCCGCTATCCGCATTGGCGACCATCGGGCGCTGCTTTACGCGATGGGGCTGCCGCGCAGCCAGTGGGCCGGTTGACCCGCTAGCGCCCCACCGGGAAACAGGCCGCAGGCCGCACCGCGGCACAGGCCCGCTCCGCCGCTGCCCGGTTAGCATAAGGCCCGGCTTGCAGCCGCGTCACGGTGCCCGCTGCGACATAATCGGGCGATGCGCCAGGCAGGCGACCGGCAAGCTCGGTCCAGAGCGTTTGCGCGCGCGTCCGACTGGCGAATGCGCCGAGTTGGACGCGCCATGCGCCGCTGGCGGCGGCTGGAATTGCATTGCGCGTCGCGGCAGGAGTGACGCGCGGCGGAGGTGTGGCGGGCGGCGTGATCACTGGTGCAGGGCGGCTGCCTATCGATGCCGACAGCCCGGGATAGTCGCCTTCGACTGCGGGGATCGAGACGGGCGCCTGGGCGACGCGTGGCTGAGCGATTGGCGGTGCCTCGGCATTCCTGACATCGATCACCCGGCCCGGCGCAGCGGCAACCACTATCGGTGCAGGCGGACTGACGGGCGGCGGCGGTGCATAGGTTGTTCCCGCCTGCGAAGGTGGCAATTCGGCCGGGCGAATGGTTGCAGGGCGGGCGGCGCGCGGCGGCGCGGTTGCGGTCATCGCAGCGAGCCGGGCCTGCCCTTCGCTTGCCTCCATTTGCGTGGCAATGGCCAGCCCCTGCTGGCGCTGTTCCAGCGGGATGACGCCATCCATCTGCACCAGTGCAGCGGCCGCGCGTTGCAGCCCGGCATCGGTCGCGCGCTTCATATGCGCATAGGCGCGCGGCAGATCGCGGCTGATCCGTTCGCCGTTGAACAGTTCGGCACCCATCACGAACTGGGCGCGGGGCTCGCCGCGTTCCGCGGACTGCTGCAGGTAGGGCAGGGCATCGGCCTTTTGCCCCATATCGAACAGCACGAGGCCGAGGTTATCCTGCGCCTGCAGATGCCCCTGATCGGCCGCGCGGCGAAACCACTGCGATGCCTCGGTCAGATCGAGCGGCACCCCGCGCCCCAGCTTGTAGGCCTGCGCCAGATTGAATTGCGCATCGGCATCGCCGGCGACCGCCAAAGGCCGCCATTCGCGCACCGCCCGGGCATAGTCGCCCGCTTCCCACGCAGTCACTCCGGCGCGGACATCGGCGTGCGCCGGGGCGACGATGGTCGCAGCGGTCAGCGCCAACCCGGCGGCAAGCGCGCCAAAGACAATCGAACGGCTGGTCATGATCGGCGGCTCCGTGTTCTTGGGCATGTTTCAGTCGGTATCATTGTGTCGACCCGCCCGTGTGCGAACGCCTTACCTTATAATGGTGAACTTCCCGTTAGCATATTCTGTGTGAAACCATCGTGCCGCCTCGGGTTTGTTAACCAGATTTTAGGGTGGAAATGAAAGACAGCACTCATCGACATATGGATTTTCGCACGGGGGACCTCGTTTTGCGCGTTCTAGCATTGGCCTCGCAGAAGGGTGGATCGGGTAAGACGACCCTGTCCGGGCACCTCGCCGTTCAGGCGCAACTGGCGGGCGCAGGCCCCGTTGTGCTGATCGACATCGACCCGCAGGGCAGTCTTGCCGACTGGTGGAACGAACGCGACAGCGAATATCCCGCTTTCGCCCAGACCACCGTCGCCCGGCTGGCCTCCGACCTCGAAATCTTGCGGCAACAGGGCTTCAAGCTGGCCGTGATCGATACGCCGCCCGCCATCACCATGGCCATCCAGAGCGTCATATCCGTGTCCGAACTGATCGTCGTGCCGACCCGGCCCAGCCCGCACGATCTGCGCGCTGTCGGGGCTACGGTCGATTTGTGCGATCGCGCCGGAAAGCCGCTGATCTTCGTGGTCAATGCTGCGACGCCCAAGGCAAAGATTACCAGCGAAGCCGCCGTTGCCCTGTCGCAGCACGGCACCGTTGCGCCGGTCACTCTCCACCACCGCACCGATTATGCCGCCTCGATGATCGATGGCCGCACCGTGATGGAGGTCGACCCCAACGGTCGCTCCGCCGCGGAAATCGTCGGATTGTGGGAATATATCAACGACCGTCTCGAAAAGAATTTCCGCCGGACCGTGTTTTCTGCACCGCAGATGGCAACCCAGGCGATGGCCGGCTCGATCCGGCCGCTCGGCGGGGGCTTCGGCCGCCGCGTTGCCGGTTGAGGGGGGCAATTCACATGGCCGATCCCAAACCACTCGCCTCGCTGTCCGCCGGATTGCTCGCCCGCAAGGGTTCGGCCAGTCCCGCGATGCGCCGCCAGACCGCGCTTCCCGGCATGAATGGCCACGCCGCCTATGGCAGCGGGCACGACGATCTCGGCTGGAACGACATGGGTTATGATGTCGATCCGCAGCCTGCTGCGTCCGATCCGGTCCGCTCCGGCAGCCACGGCCTATCGCCGATGGCCGGGCACCTCGACAGCACTGACGACCGGCTGGTGATGGACGCGCTAAGCGCTGCCGTCGACAGCGGTATCGGTTCGTCGCCGCACGATCCATTCCCTGCCGAACCGGTCTATCGGAAGGCGAACGTCGAACCGATCCAGCCCGATGGCGCAGTGCCTGGCACGAATGACGAACTGGTCGTTCATCGCCATCAGCAGCGCATCGTCGATGCCATTGCTCCGCAGCCAGCGCCGGTTCCGCAGCCAGTGGCCGATGTGCAGCCTGTGCCCGTTCCGCTTGATGACGCTTTTGCCAAGGCGGCCGACATCCCCCTCGTGCCCGCCGTGCCTGCTGCACCATCGGCGGCCCGCGCTCCACGTCAGCCCCGCGCCCGCGCTGCGGCCGGAACACGCGGCGCTTTCGCCTTCACGCTGCGGCTCGACCCCGAACGGCATCTGCGGTTGCGGCTCGCCAGTGCCACCAGCAATCGTTCGGCCCAGCATATTCTCATCGATCTCATCGACGATTTTTTTGCCAGCCAGCCTGAAATTGCCGCCTTCGCCGCCGGATTGCCGGCCACGAAATCCAACCGCTGATCATCTGCCTGCCAACAGGGAACGCTACCATGACTCGCAGTGCCTTTTACAAGCTCGCCGCATCCGGCATCGTCCTTGCTGTCGGCATCGGTGGCCCGACCACCACCGTGATGGCGAGCGACGGCGACATGCCCGAAGTGAACCCGGCGCGCGCCGCACGCTCCGCCGACAAGGCGGGTGACGCGATGACCCGCGGCCGCATGGACCGCGCGCTGCGCTTTGCCGAAGAAGCTGTCGCGATGGCTCCTTCTGACCCCGGCTACCGTTCGCTGCTCGGCCAGGCCTATCTTGCCAGCGGTCGATTTGCTTCGGCGGAAGCCAGCTTTGCGGCGTCGCGTGAGCTCGGGTCGACCGATTCCCGCACCATCGTCGGCCATGCATTGGCGATGATTGCCACCGGCCGCGCCGACGATGCGCTCGCGCTTGTCGAAGCCCATGCCGCGACTTTGCCTGCTTCGGATTACGGCCTGGCACTGGCGCTGTCCGGTCAGGCCGAACGCGGCGCGCTGGTGCTGACCGATGTGGTCCGCGCCGGAGATTCGACCGCACGCGATCGCCAGAATCTGGCGCTGGCCTACGCACTGGCCGGTCGCTGGCTCGAAGCGCGGCTGATTGCTGCGCAGGATCTGGGCCCGGCCCGGGTTGGCGATCGCATGACAGAATGGGCTGCCATGGCCCAGACCGGCGATCCGCGGCAGCGTATCGCAGGGCTGATCGGTGCGCAGATCGCCGAAGATCCCGGCATGCCCGTCCGCCTTGCATTGCGTGACGCACCGCAGGTGATGGCGATGGTCGATCCCGCACCGCTCGCCCAATATGCCCCGCCGCCGCCATTGGACGGCGAAACGATGGTCGATGAATTGCTTGCCGAACGCCAGTCGGCCCCGGTCGAAGTCGCACCGGTCGTGATGGCCGCCGATGTGGTTTCGCCGCCCCAAGGCACCGCGACCGAAACGCTCTCATCGAACGGCGTCGTCTATGTTTCCAATCCGGTGATCCAGCCGTTGCGCGCCATGATCGCGATGGTGGCCCCGCTCGCCAACGATACACGCAGCGACTTGGCCGCAGACAGCTCCACCGATGCCGCACCGGTTCCCAGCTCCAGCCGCATCGAATCTGCCGCCGTGTCCGCTCCGGCACCGGAAGCCGCACCGGCTGCACCGCGCCGGCATACCGCGCTCGGTCCGGTTCGCACATCGGGCTGGGCCGTCCAGCTCGGCGCCTATGACAGCGTCGGCGTCGCCCGCGATGGCTGGGCTCGCATGTCGCGTCGTCACGCCGCTGCATTGGTCGGCCATGACGGCATCAGCACCAGCGCGACTGTCAACGGCCGCACCGTCTATCGTCTGTCGCTGACCGGTTTCGATAACCGCGCCCAAGCGGCGGCCGGTTGCGCCGCCATCGCCGCAGGGGGCGGACAGTGCTTCGTTCGCCAGATCGCGCCAGGCGAACCGGTGCGCTGGGCCTCGCGCTCCACGCCAACCCGCGTCGCTGCGCGCTGAGCCCCTTTATCCTGTTGCCAAAAGGCCACCGTGCTTGTGCGCGGTGGCCTTTTTGCTGTTCGCGCTTGCACGCGTCCGAATTGCCACGCCATAAGGCGGGTGAGCCGCAGCGGGAGCAGGCATGGCATTCGACGAACTGCGCGATGACAATGGAGAAGTGCGCACCGCTTATGCCGAGGTTGCGCGCTGGATAGAGGCGAGCGGGCTCGATGCCCTGGCGCAGCGCCGCGAGGAAGCCGAAGCCATCTTCCGCCGCATCGGCATCACCTTTGCGGTTTATGGCGAGGGCGGCGATCCGGAACGACTGATCCCGTTCGACCTTATCCCGCGCGTTTTTTCCGCCGCCGAATGGTCGTTGCTCGACCGCGGCATCCGCCAGCGTGCCCGGGCGCTCAACGCCTTTATCCGCGACGTCTATCATCGCGGCGAAATCATCCGTGCCGAGGTCGTGCCCGCCGACCTTGTCTATTGCAATGCCGCCTTCGTCCCGCAAATGCTGGGCTTCGATCCGCCCGGCGGCGTTTACAGCCATATCGTCGGGATCGACATCGTGCGCACCAACGCGCGCGATTTCGCGGTGCTGGAGGATAATTGCCGCACCCCGTCGGGCGTCTCCTACATGCTGGAAAACCGTGCGATCATGCAGCGCATGTTCCCCCGCCTGTTTGCCGGCGGGTCGGTGCGCGGGGTCGAAACCTATCCGCAGATGCTGCGCGATACGCTGCGCGAGGTCGCCCCGCCCGCCACCAAGGGCGAACCGATGGCGGTCGTGCTGACCCCCGGCCCGTTCAATTCGGCCTATTATGAGCACAGCTATCTCGCCGACCTGATGGGTCTGGAACTGGTCGAGAGCGCCGATCTGTTCGTTGACGCGGCCGGGGTCTGGATGAAAACCACCGCCGGGCCGCGCCAGGTTGATGTCATCTATCGCCGGATCGACGACGAATATCTCGACCCGCTCGCTTTTCGTCCGGATTCGCTGCTCGGCATCCCCGGTCTGTTCCATGCCTATCGCGCCGGACAGGTAACGATCGTCTCCGCGCCGGGATCGGGCATCGCCGATGACAAGGCGATCTACGTCTTCGTGCCGCAGATGATCAAATTCTACCTGGGCGAAGACGCGATTTTGCCCAATGTGCAGACATGGCGCTGCTCGGTCCCTGACGAACGCGCCTATGTCCTCGTACATCTGCACGAGCTCGTCGCCAAGGAAGTCCATGGCTCCGGCGGATACGGGATGCTGATCGGCCCGAAGGCGACCAAGGCCGAGGTCGAGGCCTATGCGAGGCGCATCAAGGCCAATCCGGCGGATTTCATCGCGCAGCCGACGCTCGACCTGTCGGTCGCGCCGACTTTGGGCGGGGAGAGCGCCGCCGATGTCGAACTATGCGGTCGCCACGTCGATTTCCGTCCCTATTGCCTGGTCGGCAAGGAAGTGCGGCTGGTCCCCGGCGGGCTGACGCGGGTGGCGCTGACCCCGGGATCGCTGGTGGTCAATTCGAGCCAGGGCGGCGGCGTTAAGGACAGCTGGGTGCTGGAGGGGTGATGCCATGCTGAGCCGCACCGCCGAATCGCTCTACTGGCTCGCCCGCTACGCCGAGCGCGCCGACGCGACCGGCCGGTTGCTGATGATGGGCCGGCGCCTCGCCATGCTGCCGGAAGGCGTGTCGGGCGATGATTGGCGGTCGGTGCTGCGCGTCGCGGGCTCGGAAGGCTTCGTCGAACCGCATCATGAAGTGACCGAAAGCGATGCGGTGGCGGTACTGCTGCTCGATCCCGACAATCCCTCGTCGATCCGAGCCACGCTCGATGCCGCGCGCGCCAATGGCCCGCGCGCGCAACATCGCCGCGACAGCCTCGCTGTCGCGCTCGTTCATCTGGCACCCGTAGGTTTTGATGTGGACTCGATTCACTGGTGTGCGGCTCGCCCCGCCGAAAGCGGGTTCAAATTGGGAAGGTTGTAGGTAGCCGGCGCGCTGCAGGGGTCAACGCGGTAAACCGGCCGAAGTCGAACGGACTGGTGATCTGTTTGGACGAGTTTCTTCGCGTTGTGAGTGTTCGACTTGTGCGGACTGC
>JANNMK010000082.1:0-5447 GCA_031397785.1 Sphingomonas sp.
GGGAGGTCGCGGCGACCGCCACCCGCATCGAAACCGCGCTCGCGCACTTTCGCTTCGACGATGCCGCCAACGCCATCTACCAGTTCGCCTGGGGGACATTTTGCGACTGGTATCTCGAACTGATCAAGGGCAAGATCGACGCCGATGACGGCGCGGAGACAAAAGCTATCGCCGGCTGGGTGCTCGATCAGATCCTCGTCATGCTCCACCCCTTCATGCCCTTCATCACCGAAGAACTCTGGCACCAGCTGGGCGAGCGAAATTACGAGCTGATCGTCGCCAGATGGCCCGATCCACGTGTACAAACAGACGCACAGGCCAGCGCCGACATCGCTTGGCTGATCGGACTGGTGCAAGGGTTGCGCGGGGCCAAGGCCGAACTCGGGCTGGCTCCGGGCGCGCGGCTGGTACTCCATGCCGCCGAAGCCGGCGTCGCAACGCAGGCCCGATTCGACCGCTTGTCGGCGGCGATCGACCGTGTCGGTCGCATTGAAGCAGTGCACTTCAGCGCCCCACCCCCCGGTGCCGCCATGCAGATTGTCGTCGAAGGGGCGACCTACGCTGTCCCGCTCGAAGGCATCATCGATGTCGCGGCCGAACGCGCCCGCCTGGAAAAATCGCTGGTGGCCGCGCAAAAGGATGCAGCTAGCCTAGACGCCCGCCTCGCCAACCCGGCCTTTACCGAAAAGGCCAGGCCAGAAGCCATAGACAAAGCCCGCGAAGACCATGCAGCCCGCGCGGGGGAAGCGGAGAGGCTGGAAGCGGCGCTCGCCCGGCTGGGCTAGTTTGCCTCACATCTGGTGGCGGCAAATTGCGATGGCCGCACTGGCGCGGCCGGTCTCGGGTCCGGCCGCGCCAATGGGTCGCCACAGGCGGTGTGGTGACCGTTAGGCGATTGCAGATCATCTACACCATGATGACACTGCAACCGCGATAGCAATTAATTCGCTGATGCGGCGATTTGACCCACCGACAAGCTCTGCTCGCACGCCAGATAGGAAGGGGAGCGTGACGGCCGTCACACTCCCCTGCTTATTCAAGGATGTCGCGCCGACGTTCCGGTCGAACTACTTGGGCGCTGGCACCGGAACTGCACATCGGCTGCGTTCGCCTGCATTGCATGCGGCGACATCTGCCTGCCACCGCGCGTAAGCAGCATCATAAACAGCCTGTTCGCGTCGATGAGCCTCTAGTTGCGCCTCATAATCTGCACGGGCCCGCGCCACCGCCGTCCGTTGCGCTTCATAATCCTGAACATCTTGGACGAATGCACCGCTCGAATTGCTGTTTGCGTTGTTCTGCGCCGCCGCCGCTTGCGCCTGCTGCCGGTTGAGATCGGCCGTACCTGCCGTCGGCTTGTCGTCCTTGACCTGCGCGGCAGCAATCGTCGGAACGGCAAGCGCGATCAGTGACGCGATTGCAACCGACCGGTAAAGGATGAAGTTCGAACAAATAGCTCTCATCGAAAAAGCTCCCGCATATTGGCATCACGGACTTTTTATCCGGCCTAATGCATCAACATGCGTCAGCCGATATCGTTCCGCTAACGCAAACAGAACCGATCATCGCTACCTGCTCAATCGGGCCGCACATTCTCTTCATCAACATTATCCGAATGGACTTGTTGGCGCTCTTCGTTGGCCTGCCCTGTCATTGCAGGCGCTCTTGTTGCCGCCTCAACAGGAGCAGATGCGGGTGCCGCAGCCCGGTCCTGCGCCTCAGCCTGCGGGCTTGCCGCTTCACCAGCGGTGTCGAGTATCGGCGCTTCGGAGATGATAGTCGGCTGCGTCTGCATGCCCGGCTCAGAACGCGGACGCTGCGGCGGGCGTGCCACTTCAGGCGCCGTATCGCTCACTGAACCTCCGCTAGCCGAACTCGTCGGCGGCAGCACTGCACCCACCGGCGGCACCATCCCCGGACGCGAACGGCGCGGCCCACCGGCTCCGTTCGACGGCAAACCCTCGCCATTACCCGCTCCCGGCTGCATGATCGGCCCCGGATTGGCCGGCGGCACAAACACCGGTGGCGATACCGGCTGAACAAAGCCATCGACACCGCCATTGCTCTCGGTTCCACCGCGCCGCACTCCCGGCGCCGTCCCGCGCCGTCCGCCGCGCCGCCACTGCCGGAACCGGTCCGAGCTGTCGGCTCTGTCGCGCGCTTCCTCGTTCAGCCGTCGACGCTCGTTCCATTCGCGGTTGCGCTCACGGTCGCTGCGCCAGTCGCGATGGTCTCGCCAGCGTGGTTGCCATCCCCCGCTCCAGCCACGATCTGTCCCGCTATTAACCCCGTCGCCAAAGCCATAGCCGCTAAAGATCTGGACGCTCCAGTTCGCCGCGACCTGATCGTCCCAGCGCCGTCGATAGGTTGCTGCCATGATCGCCCGTCCGCGCGCCTGCAAGCGGTCGGCATTGTCTAGCGCACGCGGCGATGGCACACGCAAATCGACGCGACCATCGGGGCCATAGGATAGAATGAATTCCGGTCCTTCATAAGCATAGCTCTGATACACATCGCGCACGAGGTAGGGGGCAGCAGCACGCGGTCCGAAATAATATTGAATGACGCCATAAGGGCTCGGCTCGACAATCATCGCCTCACCAGCGTCGCTCACCCAAGCCCACGCATCGCGCCCGTCGAACCGGAATGCGAAATCGGGCGGTGCATCGCCAATCGCCTGCGCCAGACCATCGGCAGCATCGATCAGCCGATAATCCTCAATCCGATCGCCAACACCGCCAGCATCGCGCCGCCAGTCTCCAGTCCAGCCGCTGTTCCCGGCGGGCGAGACATCGCTGCCGTAGTCGGGCAGCGGCGGCACCCGCCCAGGTCCACTCCCACGATAAGCCTCGCGCTGCACGGCCCCGTCGAATGCGGCGTCCGCGGCCAGCTCGTCGGTATAGACGGCGGTGCACCCCGCCATGGTCAGCGCGGCAGTCCCCGCCGCCAGCTTGGCAAACAGGCTATAGATTCCGGTCGTCATGATACCCCCCACGTCGTCGTTCTAGCATGCTTGTGCCTTGGTCCATCTGGCCGCACCATGAACGACGCGGCTCGCCCTTTTGCCGACACGTAAAATGCCCTATGTGTTCCTCCATACCGACAATCCATTTACGGGAACGATGGCCAGCATGATGCGCAAGTTCAAGGGATCAAGCGACTTTCTGACCAATGCCAGCCCCGATGCACCGGGTTCGCGCGGCATCGCACAGCGCGGCACTGCTGATGGCGTCGGCGATAGTGAAGGCGATGTGGCGATGGACCAGGGCCAGACTGTCGATGGCAATGCGGTTCTGCAAATCCTTGACGAACTTGGCAATGGCGCGACACCCAGCGTGCTTGCCGCGAAACTAGGCACCGATGCCGGTCATATCGAAGAGCTGCTTGCCCGCCTAAAACGCGACCGGCTGGTCGAGGAGGAGGGTCGCAGCGATGGTGGCGAAACAAATTTCTCGATCAGTTCCATCGGTCAGCGGCTGATACGCTATCGCAAGAAGGCGCACTTCTGACTCGTAGGCGGGGTTACATCATTGGTGTCTGACTGGGGGGGCGGATGGACGAGCGCAAAGCAGGTTTGATCACAGTCGGCGCGCAAAGCCAGCCTGTTGCCGACCCGGCTGAACCCCCCTCTCCATTTCAGTTGCTGGCGGGATCCGCGATCCTGTTTGCCATCGTCTGTGCCGGGGTGTTGATCTTCACTCCGCTGGAACCGGTCTGGCCTTACTGGTGGGTCGCCGGGATCGGCTTGGCTATCGGTGGCACCGAATTGATGGCGCGCTACCGTGACGCGCCTTTCGCGCCCATCGCCAGCGTGCCGGGCTTTTCCTACATGGCGATCAATGCCGGGGCTGCCATTCTCGCTTATTATCTGATCGGCGATGTCGAAAGCCTCAGCCTGTCTCCCACCGCCAAAATACTTACCGCCGGGATCGGGGCGATGGCCTTTTTCCGGTCGGGGGTTTTTACCACTCGCTTTGGCGATACCGACGTGGCGGTCGGACCGAACATGATCCTCCAGATCATGCTTCAGGCGCTCGATCGCGCCTATGACCGGGACCGGGCAAGGCCGCGCTCCGAGCAGGCCGTAGATATCATGAAGGACGTATCGTTCGCTCAAGCAAAAAAGGCGCTGCCCAGCATCTGCTTCAATTTGATGCAAAATGTGCCGAGCGATGAACAGCAGGGATTGGCGCGAGAAGTCGAGGCGCTCGAACTGCAATCGGAAATTCCGGACGAAGCCCGCTCGCTGATCCTCGGCCTCGCGCTGATGAATATCGTCGGCGAGAAAACCCTGCGCGCTGCAGTGAAGGCGATCCGCAAATCGCTACAGGATTCAAACGACATCGACCCGGCGCTGATCGAAGATTTCGCCAGGGTGGACCCGGATCGGGCCATCGCCTCGCTGCCGCGCATATGCAACAGCATCGCCTATGAAAGTCAGCGAGTCGAAGATACGCAGGTTTTCACGGCACAGATCGTCGATCTCGGTCTGGACACCGAAAGCACCGCGCTGCTCATGCTGCATGCTCTGGCGCAGCATTACGGACCATCGATCGTGCGCAACGCCGTCGGGATTATGCTGCCCGGGTAGAAAGCCTCGCAGCACCTCACAACCCGTTGCTTGCTGCCCCCTGATCGACTCGTTTGGTGGTTGCGGCTTGTGCTTGGCAGTGCGAATGCCCAACTCACGTGAAACCAGTGCTGCCAGCGGCTTCGCCTGTCTTATCCCCTTGCCAATTCAGAACAAATATGGAACGATGCCACGCATGAGTATGAGCCACATCAGCGTGCGCGGCGCGCGTGAACATAATCTCAAGGGCATCGATGTCGATCTGCCGCGCGACAAGCTGATCGTAATCACCGGCCTGTCAGGGTCGGGCAAATCCAGCCTCGCCTTCGACACCATCTATGCCGAAGGACAGCGGCGGTACGTCGAATCGCTCTCCGCCTACGCCCGCCAGTTTCTCGAAATGATGCAGAAACCGGATGTCGAACATATCGACGGCCTGTCGCCTGCGATCAGCATCGAACAGAAGACCACCAGCCGCAATCCACGCTCCACCGTCGCCACCGTCACCGAAATCTATGACTATATGCGCCTCCTGTGGGCGCGCGTTGGCATACCCTATTCGCCGGCGACCGGCCTGCCGATCGCGGCGCAGACGGTCAGCCAGATGGTCGACCGGGTGATGGCCCTGCCCGAGGGGACCCGCGCCTATCTGCTCGCTCCTGTCGTTCGCGGCCGCAAGGGGGAATATCGCAAGGAGCTGATGCTGTGGCAAAAGGACGGCTTCACCCGCGTCCGCATCGACGGCGAATTCTACGACATCGACGACGCACCGGCGCTCGACAAGAAATACAAGCATGACATCGAAGTAGTGGTCGATCGCATCGCAGTCCGCGACGGCATCGAAAGCCGCCTCGCCGACAGCTTCGAAACCGCGCTA
>JANNMK010000136.1:0-1934 GCA_031397785.1 Sphingomonas sp.
GATATCCTTCACTTCGACCCGAGTGATTTTCAATCCCCAAGGGGATGTAGCCTGATCAACGACGCTCAGCAGCCGCCCGTTGATGTCGTCACGCTTGGACAGGGTTTCATCAAGATCCATCGAGCCCATCACCGTGCGCAAATTGGTCGTGGTAAGCTGCATGACGGCAAAAACGAGGTCCGATACTTCATAGGCGGCTTTGGCGGGATCGAGCACCTGATAGAACACCACCGCATCGACGCCGACCATCGCATTATCGCGCGTGATGATTTCCTGCCCCGGAATATCGAGAACCTGTTCCATCATATTGACCTTGCGGCCGACCCGATCGAAGAACGGGATGATGATGGTCAGGCCGGGAGCTGCGGCCTTGGTAAACCGTCCGAACCGTTCGATCGTGTAATTATATCCCTGCCGAACCATCTTGACGCTCGAAAATACGAAAACGATGGCGAGGCCAAACAGCAATAGCGGAAGCCAAGTCATATCATTCCTCCCCATGAACTTCGGCCAAGTCTATGAACATCGTCCGCACGTGCAAAGCAGAATCAGGAACGGTGCGGCGCCCATTGCGAATGATCATCCGGCTGGGCATAGCGCGTCGATGATCCTTCGCACCTGTCTCGCCGCCATTGCGGCCGTCGTCATCCTTTCCACCGCCGCGGCTGCACAGCTTGCCGGCGATGCGCCGGTTACCGAAGCCGAGATAGGCGCGCATATCGCCTATCTCGCCAGTGACGATCTCGCCGGACGGTATCCTGGCACACCGGGCGAGACCACGACCGCGCATTATATCGCAACCCAGCTATCCAGCTTCGGCTTTGTTGGCGGAGGTGGCGAGGGGTCGCTGGGGCAGGGCTGGTACCAGCCGGTGCCGCTGGTCGAATTGCTCGATCCTTCGGGGCGCGCATCCTTTGTATCCGCCGGTGGCGCAGCGGTCGCCTTGGCCGACGTTGTTGTGCGCGGACCCAATGGCACTGTCGATCTGGCCGATGTGCCGATGATCTATGTCGGGCATGGCGTCACTGCCGATGGCCGGGTCATCGCCGATGTTCGCGGCAAGGTCGCCGTCATGTTGCTCAATGACCGGACCGGCGAAGGTGCCATGGCCGGACCGCAGCGTCAGGCAGCGCTGATCGCGGCGGGCGCGGTGGCGACGCTGATCGTCCCTGCCGACACCATCCCCTTCGCCGCGCTGTCGCGGGCATTCATCACACCGCGAATGCAGCTAGCGTCGCGCGCCAGCCGTGCACAGGTGGAGATCGCGGTGTCGGCAGCCAGCGCCGCTGTACTGCTGCGCGCCAGTGACCTCGATCTTGGTGAAGCGCGTAGTGCCGCCGCTGCCGCTGATTATGCCGGACAGCCTCTTTTGACCACCGCCACGATCCGGGCCGGCGGCACCCGCCGCGCCTTCGACAGTTACAATGTGATCGGCAAACTCCCCGGCACCCGCAGTGGATCGGGCACGGTGATGATGATGGGCCATTGGGACCATATCGGCCTGTGCCGACCCGAAGGTGCTGAGGATCGAATTTGTAATGGAGCGGTTGATAACGCCAGCGGCATAGCGGTGCTGATCGAAGCGGCACGACGTTTGGGGGCGGGGCCACGGCCGGATCGTGATATCCTCATCGTCGGTACTACGGCAGAGGAGCAGGGACTGCTCGGTGCCTATCATCTCGCCGCTTCGCCGCCGATCCCGCTGAGCGAGATTATCGTCAATCTCAATGTCGATACCGTCGCCATCGCGCTGCGCGGCGCAGCAGTGGCGATGGTCGGACGCGGCACGACACCGCTGGAGGCCGGAGTCGATCAAGTCGCGCTTGCTTTGGGACGGACGATCGACAGCGATCTCGAAGCCAATGCCTTCATTCGGCGGCAAGATGGCTGGGCCCTGACCCAGGCCGGGGTTGCATCGATTATGGCGGGCGGCA
>JANNMK010000110.1:0-3327 GCA_031397785.1 Sphingomonas sp.
CTGCCATCACGATCGACGGCGATGCCGCAACTCGGCATCGCCATGCACGACGGCGAGATGATCGAGATGATCGACGCCGCCCAGCTGATCGAAAAATTCGGCGCAATCCTGAAGGATGCTATCCTAAAGGATAAGGTGTGATGAGCGAAGACCTGTTCCTCCTCGGGCGCATAGGTTCGAGCACGGTGGCTCTCCCTGCCGACCGGATTGAAGCGGTGCTGCAGATCGATGCGGTGGTAAAGGTTCCCGGCGCTCCGCCCGGTGTCCGCGGGCTGGTATCGATACGCAGCCGGGTGCTTGTGCTGATCGACAGCGCGGCAATCGCCGGCGAACAGAACGGCGAGGCGGCGCGCTACATGGCGATCATTTCGGTCGATTCGCACAGCTATGCGCTGACGCTCGACGCCATCGAAGATGTCATCGCCCTGCCGAGCTTGCAGCAAGCGCCGATGGCGATGCACGATGGCTGGCAGCGGATAGCCGTTCAGATCGCCGATTACCGGGGTGAGACGGTCCTGATAGTCGATCCTGCCCGGCTGATTGCCGCAGCGTCGACCATCGCATTGCCGCGTGCCGCTTAACCAGTCCGCTACCTATTGCCGATATTCCCGTAGCTTCTCGGGAACATAAGGATTGGCATAGTGGCTTCCTGCCTCATCGTCGACGACAGCAAAGTTATCCGCAAGGTTGCGCGGCACATCATCGAAGGGCTCGGCCTGTCGGTCGAAGAGGCCGAGGATGGCAGCGTGGCGCTGGCGGCGTGCCACGCCCGGTCATTCGACCTCGTCCTGCTCGACTGGAACATGCCGGTGATGAGCGGAATGGAATTCCTGTCCGCGCTCAATGAAAGCGAAGTGCCGCAGCGGCCAAAGGTCGTGTTTTGCACCACGGAAAATGGCACCGCCCACATTCGCGCGGCGATTGAAAACGGGGCGGACGAATATGTCATGAAGCCGTTCGATCGCGAAACGCTCGAACGCAAATTGCAGCTCATTGGCCTCGCCTGATCGTGCACCGAAAGTGACGATGCTCGCCCAACGATCACAGACGCAGCAGCCTGCCGCCCGGTCGATCCGCGTGATGCTGGTCGACGACAGTATCGTCGTACGCTCGATTGCCGAACGGATCATCGACACGGCAGGCGATTTTGCGGTGGTTGCTTCGGTCGCCAACGCCAATGCCGCGCTCGACTGGCTGGTGCACGATACCGTCGATCTTATCGTCCTCGATATTGAAATGCCGGGATTGAACGGTCTGGCTGCTCTGCCGCTGATGATCGAACGCGCCGCAGATGCGCGCATCATTATCCTGTCGGCCAATTGCGAAGCGGGCGGTCCCGCCGCGATCGAGGCACTGGCGCTCGGTGCCGCCGACACGCTGCTCAAACCGGGCCGCGGGACCTTTGCCGGGCGGTTCGGCGATACGCTGATCGAACGGCTGCGCGCGCTCGCCTACCGCCACCCTGTGGGTGAACGCACTGCGACATCGCGCACGCCTTTGCTGGTGCAGCCGTCGCCCGCCGCACACGCTTGCACCATCGCTGCCATCGGTATCGGCGCATCCACGGGCGGCATCATGGCGATCAACGCATTGCTCGCCGCGCTGTCCGCCAATGTCGCCTGCCCTGTTTTCATCACTCAGCATTTGCCCGGCGGCTTCATCCCGTTTTTTGCCGATCAGTTGCAGCGCGCTGTTGCGCGTACGGTATTGGTGGCGGAGGACGGCATGGCTGTTGCCGATAACCATATCTATCTTGCCCCCGGCGAAGCGCATCTGCGGGTTGTCGGCATGGGAGGCGGTGCACGCATCATGCTCGACCGGTCGGTTGCGGCCAGCGGGGCTTGTCCTTCGGTCGATCCGATGATGGCATCGCTCGCGGCGGTCTATGGCGCTGCGGCCTGCGCCGTGATCCTGTCAGGCATGGGCCGCGACGGCCATGATGGCGTCGGCAATATTCGCCGGGTCGGCGGGCTCATCCTCGCCCAGGATATCGAATCCAGCGTCGTGTGGGGCATGCCGGGCGCAATTGCGCGAAGCGGGCTGGCGAGACTGCTGATGCCGCCAGCCGATATCGGCCTCTACCTGTCTCAGGCGGCCACACTGGCAGGAGCGCAGGCATGATCGAGCCCGTCCCAGGCGCGCCTGAACGCATCCTTGCGGCATTGCTGGAGGCGCGCGCCGGCCATGCGCTGACCCCTGAACGCATGTGGCGGATCGAAACCGTGCTGCAACCCATATTGCGCGATCGCGGTTATCCGTCGCTCGAAGCGCTGGTGGTGGCGCTAGTCAGCGAAGCCGACCGACGGCTGGTCGATGAAGTGGTCGATGCGCTGATCAATCACGAAACCTATTTCTTCCGCGACATCCAGCTGTTCCACGATATTGATCGCACTGCGCTTGAAACGCTGCGTCAGCGCCGATTGCATCGCAAGAGCCTGTCAATCTGGTCGGTCGGTTGCAGCACGGGCCAGGAACCTTATTCGCTGGCGATGATCATGGCGCAGCAGCCGGAACGCTGGGCAGGGTGGGACATCCGCATCCTTGCCACCGATATTTCGCCGTCGGTGATCGCCACTGCGCGATCCGGGCGTTATTCGCACTTCGAAATCCAGCGCGGACTGCCCGCCCGCTCAATGCTCGAATGGTTCGAGGCGGACGGGACCGACTGGCTGCTGCGCGGCACCATCCGGGACAGGGTGACATTTGCCGAACATAATCTGCTCGCCGACGCGCTGCCACCGGGACCGTTTGACTTCATCCTGTGCCGCAACATGCTGTTCTATCTGACCGGCGACCATCGCCAGCGTGCCGCTGCGCGGCTCGCTGATGCGCTCGCTCCTGATGGACTGTTCATGCTTGGCGCATTCGAAACCACCATCGGCCGCAACAGCGCCTTCAGCCCGGATCCCGACAACAAGGGTTTTTATCGTACCGGCAGCGCCCAGATGCGCCCGATCGGCCAACTGGCCAGAGGCTGATCGCTTGCGCCGTGCCGACTGCGGTGGCATTCGGGGGCGAAGAGACCCGGGATCACGAGAAAGCAGTTATGCGGCCATGACGCAGATGATCGAACGCTGGTCGCCGAATTTCGATGAGCGCAGCGCGCCGGTATCGATGATTGTGCTCCACTATACCGGCATGCGTGACGGATCGAGCGCGATTGACTGGCTCGCCAACCCGGAGTCCCGCGTGTCGGCGCATTATGTCGTCAGCGAGGACGGCGTTGTCACCCATATGGTGCCCGAAGAAAAACGCGCCTGGCACGCCGGTCGCAGCTATTGGCGCGGCACGGTCGATATCAATTCGGCGAGCGTCGGTATCGAAATC